>CAYOMG010000038.1:2893-8016 GCA_964404995.1 uncultured Planctomycetia bacterium
TATAGTTAGTTGTGAAACATTTGGAGGAGATATTAAAGAGGTGATTCCAGCTGCATGTGCTATTGAGTTTATACATACTTACTCATTAATTCATGATGACCTACCCTGCATGGATAACGATGATTATAGACGAGGTAGGATTTCTTGTCATAAAAAATTTGAGGAGGCCGTGGCATTGTTAACAGGGAATGCTCTTCTTATATTGGGGTTCAGTTTATTGGCTAATAGACTTAATGAGAGATATGCTTTAAAGGTGGTAAAAATTCTTGCACAAGCTGTTGGAATTGAAGGTTTAATTGCAGGGCAGGCTGAAGAAATAAGCCATACTAAAACAAATTCCAAAAATTTGACTGACTATATATATAAACATAAAACAGCCAGTTTAATAAGAGCTTCATTAGAAACAGGTGCCTTGATAGGTGGCGCTCTTGGAAAAAACCTACAAGAAATTTCGGCTTTTGGAAATAAAATCGGGATTGCTTATCAATTAATAGATGACATATTAGATAAAGACGCACATTTAGAAAAATATGGATATCATGCGACGCTGACTCAGGCTAAGAATTTCACAAATGAATCAAAGGATATTTTAAAGAGTATAAGCTATGATTCTTCTATGCTTTCTGGATTTGCAGATTATATTTTAGCGAGGTGTAACGGTGTCAAATAGATTATTAGATACAGTTAACCAACCATCTGATATTAAAAATTTCACCTTAGCACAGCTTGTTCAACTGTCCTCTGAAATAAGACAGGAGATTATAGAGGTGGTCTCTGCTACAGGTGGACATTTAGCTTCATCTTTAGGTGCAATAGAATTATGTGTAGCTTTACACTATGTATTTAGCATGCCAAACGATAAGATAGTTTGGGATGTCGGACATCAGACATATGCTCATAAACTACTTACAGGCAGGAGAGAAAAGTTTAAAACCTTGAGGAAATTTAAAGGAATAAGCGGTTTTCCTTCAAAATTTGAAAGTGAATACGATTTATTTACAGTAGGGCACGGCTCTACAGCAATTTCTTGTGCATTAGGATTAAATGTAGCATCTTTCATTAATTGTAATAGAGTTAAAGTAATTGCAGTAGTTGGAGACGGGTCGCTTCAAGGCGGGATGGCTCTTGAAGCACTGAGCCATGCAGGGGATATAAAAAGAGATTTAATAGTTGTTCTTAATGATAATGAAATGAGTATTTCTCCAACTGTTGGAGCATACAGCAAATATTTGAATAGAATAATTACTAATCCTGTTTATAACAGAATAAGAGAAGATATTGAAGCTTTACTTAAAAAAATGCCAAAATTTGGTTTGACTGCAGTAAAAATAGCAAGAAAATTAGAAGAAGGTCTCAAGAATTTGCTTGTTCCTGGCATCCTATTTGAAGAGTTAGGATTTAGATACTTTGGTCCTATTGATGGGCACAATTTGGAAGATTTGATAAATATTTTCAAAAATATTAAAAATATTGGTGAACCTGTATTGATACATATAATTACTAAAAAAGGTAAAGGGTATAGATTTGCCGAAGAACAACCATCTTTGTTTCACTCAGCAAAACCTTTTTATATTGCTTCTGGTAGGCATAAAGAAAAAAAGAAATCAGGGTGTAAAATTTCATATACACAAGCTTTCGCTCAAACTCTTATAGAAATTGCAGGTTTTGATGAGAAGATTTTAGCCATAACTGCCGCTATGCCTGAAGGATGTGGACTTGTGGAATTTGCTAAAAGATTTCCCGAGAGGTTTTTTAATGTTGGTATGGCTGAACAACATGCTGTGACTTTTGCAGCCGGTTTAGCTAAAGGGGGTTTTAAACCAGTAATAGCTATATATTCAACTTTTTTGCAAAGAGCTTACGACCAAATTGTCCATGATGTAGCACTACAGGATTTAGATGTGATATTTGCAATAGATAGGGCAGGAATTGTTGGAGGGGATGGACCTACGCATCAGGGTGTATTTGATATAAGTTACCTACGGCATATCCCAAATTTAACCATTTTGGCAGCCAGTAATTGTAACGAATTAAAATATATGTTAAAGTTTGCAGCAAACTTCAAACATCCTGTAGCTATAAGGTATCCTAAGACAGAAGGTTTAATATCAGATAAGATAATAGATATAAAACTTGGGAAGGCGGAAATAATACACAGAGGGAAGACACCGGTTGCAATAATTGCTTTAGGTGAGATGGTAAATATTTCAATTGAAGCTCTGGAGTTATTGCAGAAAGAAGATATAGACCCCTGGGTTATAAATGCAAGATTTATAAAGCCATTGGATAAGGAGTTAATATTGAGTATATTAACTTCAGTTAAAACTATAGTTACTGTTGAAGAAGGTGTAATTTCTGGTGGTTTTGGAAGTGCTATATCAGAATTTTTACATGATGAACAAATAGAAGATATAAAAAACCCCATTAGGAAAAATATTTCTAACGGAGTAAATTTAATTAGAATGGGTATTGGTGATAAGTTTATAGAACAAGGTGCGCGTAATTTTTTGCTTGATAAATGTGGACTTAGCCCAAAACATATTGCCTCGGAAGTTATAGCATGTTGCAAAGCTGATTACTTGGTGTAGAAATAATAGGATATATACTATATAACACCTAAATTATTGCTAGGTTTTAAATCAAAAATAAAAAAGCAAAAATCAAATATACATATTAAAAATGCAAAAATTTTAAGCACTAAATTCGAAACTCTAAACAAATTCCAAATTCTAAACTTTAAATGCTTGTAACATTGGAACATTAAGATTTAGATATTATGATTTAGGATTTCTAATATTTGATTTGTGTTTTTGATATTTAATATTTGATATTTAATTTTGTTAGTTGATAAAACGGTATATATAGAATATGGTTGAAATAAGAATAGATAGAGAAAAATGTAAGGGATGTTTACTTTGTGTATCTATCTGTCCTAAAAGTCTTATAAAAAAGAATAATGAACTTAATAGGAATGGGATATGCCCTGTTGAGTTTAAAGATAATGGTAGTTGCTCGGGATGTTGTATATGTGCATTAATCTGTCCTGATGTATGTATTGAGGTATTCAGATAAAGAAAACAGAAGACAGAGGACAGAAGACAGAAAATAATGGACGAAAAAATACTGATGTGTGGAAACGAAGCAATAGGAGAGGCTGCTGTTCAGGCAGGATGTAGATTCTATGCTGGTTATCCTATTACTCCACAAAATGAGCTAATTGCTTATATGGCTAAAAGGATGCCCGAAGTGGGTGGAGTTTTTATTCAAGCTGAATCAGAAATTGCGGCTATAAATATGGTTTTTGGAGCATCTGCAGCAGGTGCCCGAGCGATGACTTCTTCTTCAAGCCCAGGAATAAGTCTGAAACAAGAAGGGATTTCATATATGGCTGGATGCGAGCTTCCTGGGGTAATAGTTAACATAGTAAGAGGTGGTCCCGGTCTTGGGAATATTGCTCCAGCCCAATCAGATTACTTCCAGGCTACTAAAGGTGGAGGGCACGGAGATTATCGTTTAATAGTGTTAGCGCCTGCGAGTGTTCAGGAACTCGTAGATTTAACTATTGCCTCATTCGACTTGGCAGATATATATAGAAATCCAGTTATGATATTAGGAGATGGGATGTTAGGGCAAATGATGGAACCAATTAAAATAGCTGAAAGCTCAAAGCTGAAAGCTCAAAGCTATGAAAAATCTTGGGCATTAACTGGTTGTGAAAGAAGAGAACCAAATTTTATAAAATCGTTATATTTAGGAAAAGGAGTCTTAGAGAAATTGAATATAAAATTACAGAAAAAATATAAAAAAATTCAAGAAAGCCAGGTAAAATTTGAATCTATTTATTTGTCTGATGCCGAAGTATTATTAGTTTCTTATGGAACTACTAGCAGAATTTGTCGTGAAGTGGTTAGAAAATTGAGAAAAGATGGGTTGAAAATGGGACTCATAAGACCTATTACCCTCTGGCCATTTCCTACAGAGCCTATTAGAAAAATGGCAGATAAGGTTAAATGTATTCTTGTGGTTGAAATGAGTGCAGGGCAGATGTTGGAGGATGTAAAATTAGCAGTTGAAGGAAGGAGCCCAGTTAAATTTTATGGAAGGATGGGTGGAGAAATCCCCACTGAAGAGGAGATAGTAGAAATTATACAAGAGATAAATCACAAATTCCAAATTACAAATCCCAAACAAATTACAAATTCAAAATTCTAATGACCAAAACAAAGATAAGCAAATCAGAAGATCGGAATATCAGCAGGAAGGACATCAGAAAATCAGGGTATCGGATTAAACCTAATATTCTAATATCCTGATACTCTACCTACTGATTCGCTGGTATTCTGATATACTTTCGCTTTTTTTATTTGTTTGTAATTTTGGTATTCGGTATTGTATATTGTAACTTAAAATCATTTCTACAATCCTATGAGAAGAATTTTTGGTAGACCTCAAAGTATGAAGAATGTTTTTACTCACTATTGTCCTGGATGTGGGCATGGAATTATCCATCGGATTATATGTGAAGTAATAGATGAATTAAATATTCGGGAAAGAACTATTGGCATTGCTCCAGTCGGATGCGCTGTAGTAGCTTATTGGTATTGGAATTTTGATGTTTCAGAAGCGGCTCACGGGAGGGCTCCTGCAGTGGCTACCGGGATAAAAAGAGTTCTTCCTGATAGAATAGTCTTCTGCTATCAGGGGGATGGAGATTTTGCTGCAATTGGAACATCTGAAACAATTCATACAGCAAGCAGGGGAGAGAATTTGACTATTATATTTGTTAATAATGCAGTCTACGGAATGACCGGTGGGCAGATGGCACCTACAACTTTAACTGGGCAAAAGACTAAAACTACACCCCGAGGGAGAGATACCCTGAATGATGGGTATCCTTTGAAAATATCGGAAATGTTAAAGATTTTATCTGGTGTAAAATATATTGAGAGAACTTCTATACACTCTCCTGTCTACATTAATAAAACTAAGAAAGCTATAAAGAAAGCTTTCCAAAATCAGATTGAAAACCAGGGTTTTTCCATGGTAGAAGTATTATCCAGTTGCCCGACCTACTGGAAACTTTCGCCAAAAGAAGCAATGGAATGGATTGGAAAAAATATGAC
>CAYOMG010000039.1:0-7985 GCA_964404995.1 uncultured Planctomycetia bacterium
TTATGCCACCTATTATGTTTGTCTCCATCTCCAATACAACCACCTGAGTATCCTTTTTAATCTCAAGTAAAGTCAAGGGGACTCCCACAAAATTATTAAAACTTGCTTTAGCTTTTACTATCTTAAATTTTTTAGACAAAATATGAGCTAATATTTCTTTAGTGGTAGTTTTGCCATTTGAACCTGAAACTGCAATTATCGGAATATCAAATCTATCCCTGTAAATTCTGGCGATATCACCTAATGCCTTAAGCGTATCCTTGACTTTAATAATTATCTTATCTCTGGTTACTGGTTTCTGGTTACTGGTTTCTTCTACAACAATCGCCCCCACTGCCCATTTTTTAAACGCTTCTTCTAAAAAGGTGTGTCCATCAAAGTTCTTTCCCTTTAAGGCAATAAATAAATCTCCTTTAAAAAGAGTGCGGGTGTCTATAGATATACCCCGGATTGTAAGAGCAGGATTTCCTGAAATTAAATCTCCTCCTGTTGCTTTAATTATCTCTTTAATCTGCAAGGATATCATCTTTTCTTATCCTACGATTTCATCTGACTTAATAAAATCAAGCCAACTTTTGGGAAAAAATTCATAATTTATTTGACAGGGAAACTCTGAGCACTCAAAGCAAAGCCTGACTCTTTTTTCTTTAGCACATCCCGGCATTTTACAAACAGGATTTACCCCACAACCTGAGCAATGTTTTTTGAGAAATTTTGGACATTTTTCACAATAGATACCACACACCCCCACTTTCACGTCATCAAACCTCTACTAATCTCTCTTCCTCTCAGCTAAAAGCACAATATGTCTTAAATCTTCTTTGCTGCTTGCCTTGAGACACTTCTTATCAAATCCGGGATCCTGAGCAATTTGGGCTATAGCGGCTAAAATCTTCAAGTGCAAAACTCGTTTATCGGTTGAACCGATAAGAACAAATATAATATGTGCCACCTCATCGCTGGGAAAAATAATCCCGGTTTTTGCCCTCACTAAAAGAATTTCAAAGATATTCTTGCCTTCAACAACAATATGGGGAATGGCCAGTCCCTTTCTCAGAACTGTGCTGGATTCCTTTTCTCTTTCCACAAATTTTTTAAATAATTCTTCAGACCTTAAGTTTAGCTTATCTGCAAAAATATCTGAGACATCTCTAAAGAAGTCTTCCGCCTTAAGAGGTGATTCAATATCTAAAATTTTACTTTTCTCGATAAGTTTATGGAATTTATCTTCTATAACTTCGTCTCTCTGAATAACAATATCCTTTAACTCGGTAAGAAGATTGTCCGAGGCTAACTCTTTGTCCTTAACGATCAACCTTTCCAGAACATATATCAAGGCAGAATCCTGACTGACTCTTTTTTGGGCATAGACTTTATACCAGGTAACTCCCAATAAAATAAATATTACCGTCAGAAAAAGAACGAATGTTCCCATCTCCATTAAAAGGAAAAAACCTCCCAATATTCCTAAAATCTGCAAGTAAGGATAAAACGGGGAATGGAATTTTGGACGGTAACTTGCAATTTTGCTTTCCCTGAACAAAATAACCGTTAAATTGGCAAAGATATAGAGTAAGATTAAAATGCTAGAGGCAATTTTAACTAATAATTCTAGTCTTAAAAACAAAATTGAAGCCATAAAAAATCCTGTAAGGAGGATAGCAACATAAGGAGTCCCAAACCTAAGACTTATTTTTTGGAGGATAGGCGGAAGGAGTTTATCCCGGCTCATTCCTAGAGGATATCTGGAAGCAGTCATAATCCCTGAATTTGCAGTAGAAATAAAGGCTAAAAATGCCCCTATGCTTATTATTATCTTAAAGATGTCTCCCCCAAAGACTCCTGCTCCATCTGAAATAGGGGTAAGTGTTCCCTTAAGGCTTTCCGGATCAGAAACTCCAATAGTTACAAAGATAACCAAAGCGTAAAAAATAGAGGTTACAATAAGAGAAAGAATCAGCCCCAGAGGCAAGTTCCTACCTGGATTTTTTGTCTCTTCAGCTAAAGCAACCACCGTATTAAAACCCCCATAAGAGATAAAGACAAAGCTCGCTGTAGCCAGTACAGGGCTTAAACCTCCCATAAAAAATGGAGAAAAGTTTGCCGGAACAATTGCTCTGCTGCCGAGAATAATATAATAAAGAAGTATGCCCAAAAGCCCGATGACCAGGAACACCTGAAATTTTCCTGCCTTTTTAACCCCGATTAAATTCAAAAAAATAAAAAATAGACAACAAGTAAAAGCGATTACTTCTAAGCGTATCGGAGTTATCAGACTCAAATAAGCACCCATACCTATTAAAGCAAATGCTCCTTTTAAGCACAAGGAAAACCAGGTAGAGAAACCGGCTACCGTACCCAAAAGAGGTCCAAACCCCCGCGTAATGTAGAAATAGTCTCCACCTGCCTTGGGCATCGCCGTGGATAATTCAGCCATACTTAAGAGAGGAGGAAGACAAAGAATTCCTGCAATAATGTAAGAGAGAATAACTGCCGGTCCTGCCCGAGCAAAAGCTAAGCCAGGCAGAATAAACAACCCTGAGCTAATCATCGCTCCAGTTGCCACGCAAAAAATGTCTAAAAGAGTAAGTTCTTTCTTTAAACCTTTTTTCATATATGTAATTGATATTTGTGCATGTATTTGTCAGTACCTTTGGGGATAAATATCTATTTTTCTTTCTTTTTCTTTTGATATATTGGATAAAAATCTATGATGAGATTATATCATTACCTCATATAAAAATCTACATAAAATTAGGCTATGATTGGCTATAAAATTAGGCTATTTATAAAATATTACCAAGAATTGGTGACATCCCACTGGAAGGATTTTGAGAGGAACATATTTCATCTATTTAGTTGCAAAACTTTATATTTTTTAAATATGTGAATATGAAGTATACCAAATATTACAATAAGAAAATAGGAGTATACAGATATTTGTTTCAAGGAAAAAACAGGTGTCTCTTTTTTTGCTTTTTTATCGTAGTGCTCTTCTAAGTCTCCACATTGGGAAATTTTTGCCCGGACATTCAGTAATTTCGCCTTTTATGTCTTTGTGCCCTCTTATATTCCTCAGAGGGATGCGATATTGCCTCTGGAGTATCCTTATTAATCCGATTAGTGATTGGAATTGTTTTCTTGAAACCTGTTCGTAGTTAAAGTTGCCAACAAGGCAAATATTGATATCCTGGGCTCGATTAATCTCTCTTTGCCTTACCCAACGCCAACCCACCTCAATTTGACCATCCCCTGAGCCGGTCCCATTCCCGATAACAAAATGATAGGCTAATCCACCCATGCCCCTCTTGCGGTGGTTTCGGTCAAAGATTTCCGCATTTCCTCTTTTGGTGGCACTATGGTGAAGAGTTATATATCTCCATTTAACCCTTGTATGTTTTTTCCCTACCAGTTTCTCTGTTGGCTCTAAAATTGGTGGTCTATGCAACTCTATTTTTAAAATCTCCCTTGCCCCTGGGATGAACAATCTCTCTCCCACCCCGACTTGAGTGGGATCAGAGATATCGTTTGTCCTCATAAGAAGGTCAACATCTATCCCATAAGCTTTTGCTATCCTCCATAGAGTCTCGCCGCTTCCCACAATATGGAAGATACCCACCGGTATCCTTACTTCTGGCTCTGGTGGTAGTGGCACTGGTGGTAGTGGTCTATATATCATGGCGCATCCTGAGAGTAAAACCGCCCACAACAAAATCGCTCCTGCCCGAATAATCCTTGTCATCATTTTAGCCTCTCTTTTTTTAAAGAAACCTTTTTATTCTTTTTATTTCCCGCTATACAGCATAATTGAGAATTTCAAGCTCTGCTGTTCTGTCAATCTTATCCAGGAGCCGATCTGCTTTCTCCATAACTGAATCTTCAATTAAGTACTCACTACAATTTTGACATTGCAAGACGGATAATTCCTTAATAATAATGATACAATCATGCCTAACTTTATTGTGACCCCTTTTCCCTTAATTGCAAACAAATAGGTGTGACCCCTTTTCTATTGGAAATCACCTGCCGCTATGGAGCGCCTTGTTATGCGCAACTGCAAAACTACCTCAGCGAAGTTGGGGGGGGTCAAACTCAGCCCAAGAACTTATGTTCGCTTCGCTCCATAAGTTCTGGCTTTATTTAACTGCCACTCTATTAAAATAGGACTGGCTACAAAGATAGAGGAATAAGTTCCCACAATAACACCAACGACAAGGGCAAAGGCAAAGTCCTGAATAACTACACCTCCCAAAAGATAGAGCAATAGAACTACTATAAAAGTAGTAAATGAAGTAAGAATAGTTCGGGATAGAGTCTGATTAATACTAAAGTTGATAATTGTTTGATAGTCATCTCGAGTCATAAATTTTATATTTTCACGGATGCGATCAAAAACCACAATTGTGTCATTGAGTGAATAGCCAACAATAGTCAAAAGGGCCGCGAACACTGGCATAGAAAGCTCTCGGCCGGTTAAAGAGAGTAGCCCCACGGTTATTAAGAC
The DNA here is from genome assembly GCA_964404995.1 of uncultured Planctomycetia bacterium. Taxonomy (GTDB): domain Bacteria; phylum Omnitrophota; class Gorgyraeia; order M55B152; family CAYOMG01; genus CAYOMG01. Next base: position 4,505 of record CAYOMG010000039.1, read on the forward strand.
ATCGTGAAATAAGGCGATAATCGCGGCAACAGCAAATCTGAATTCAAACCGATAGGAGATATAAATAAGAATGCCAATCAAAGCAAATAAAAGAGCCAATATGGCATTTCTCCTTAAGTCTTTCCCCATAGTTGGACCGACCATCTCCCGACGTTTAACTTCAAATCGGTTTTCTAAAAATGCACCATCTAATTTATCAATAATCTCCTTACCCACATCTCCACTTGCACGAATGATTGCCCCTCGACCATCATCAAATAATTGGATAATACTCTTTCCTAAATCAATCTCAGAAAGATGAGCTCGTACCGCTTCTGTGGAAACCCGCTGTTCAAATTTAAGCTGTACCAAACTTCCACCGGTAAAATCGATGCCGAGGTTAGCTTCTCCTCTGATAAAAAGAGAAATTATACCTACCGTAATAACTAATCCTGAAAGGAGGAAGGTAAACTTTCTTTTAGAGAGAAAATCTATATTGGTCTCACCAATTAGTCTCATAGTGCTTTATCTACTAAATAATATTACTATATTTATATCAAATATTAAAAATCAAATATTAAAATGACATATTAAAATTCAAAATTATAAAATAAAAATACAGACGAATACTAAGTAAAATGAATTAAATTTTGTATTTTACATTGCAATTTTGATTTTTACATTTTGATTCTTACATTGAAGTATTATTTATTTGATAAAGTATCATATACTCAGCCTCTCTATCCTTTTAGTTGCAGTCCATAAATCAAAAATGGCCCGGGTTACAAAAAGAGCAGTAAACATACTGGCGAGGATACCGATAGTCAAGGTGAGCGCAAATCCGCGAATAGGGCCTGTACCAAATTGAAAGAGAACTAAAGCAGCAATCAGGGTAGTTACATTGGCATCTAAGATAGTCAAAAATGCTTTCTTGTAACCATTAGCAATGGCTAAACGGGTAGTCTTTCCCAACTTGAGCTCCTCGCGAATTCTCTCAAAGATTAAGACATTAGCATCAACGGCTATACCAATAGTCAGAATAATCCCGGCAATACCAGGTAGAGTAAGTGTGGCACCAAACCCGGCTAAAGTACCCATAATAATAACCAGATTTAAGCAAAGGGCAAAGTTAGCTATTAATCCGGAAAAAAGATAATAGATCGCCATAAATATAGCTACTAAAATCAACCCTGTTATTGCCGCCGTAACCCCCCTCCTAACGCAATCTTCGCCCAAAGATGCACCAATGTGTCTATTTTCTATAATTTTAATCGGCGCAGGCAATGCACCAGCCCGGAGAACAAGAGCCAAATCCCTAGTCTCTTCCATAGTGAACCTGCCACTTATCACTGCCTCTCCGCCGGTTATCCTATCCCGAATGACCGGTGCTGAATGAACCTTATCATCCAAAACAATAGCTAATCTCTCTCCTACATTTTCTCCTGTAATACGGGCAAACAACCTCGCTCCACTACGATCAAATCTCATACTTACATGAGGTTGGCCATGCTCACCGAAACTAACAAAGGCATCAGTGAGTGCTTCCCCAGTAAGGACAACTTTCTTCTCTAATAATAAAGGCACTCCTTCTAAGTACTTGAGTTCGTAACCTCTCGGGATCCTACCAGCCAATGCTTCTCTCATGGCCCTTGGGTCATCATTAACTAACTTAAATTCCAGGAAGGCTGCCCTTTCTATTATACTCACTGCCCTTTCTGGTTCTTCAATTCCAGGCAACTGTACCAAGATGCGGTTTCTACCCTGACGTAAAATAGAAGGCTCAGCTACACCAAACTCATCAATACGGTGACGGATTATTTCTAAAGCTCTATCTGGAGCATCCCGAGCTTCCTCAGGAGAAAGTTCAGTGGTATCCACCTCCAGGACTAAATGCATCCCACCGCGAAGATCTAATCCTAAACTGATCTTTTCTCCCGGAGGCCATGCCTGCCATACGGAAAAGAAAATCACTCCTATAATTAGAATGAGTTTCCATTTAAGATTCTTTATCATTTAATACATATCCTTTATTGCCACACCAGAAAAATAGTGTTCCAATATCTCAGCATAAGAATAACCCTTTAACGCCAGTCCAGCTGCTCCGGCCTGACACATACCCACACCATGCCCAAAACCTGCACCATAGAAGGTGAATTTTGTCGGTATTCTCCCCCTGTGATCGTAAGACCACTGACTATATTTAGTTTCAACCAGGAAGGCGCTGCTGCGCAAACCACCGAGCGCCCTCCTGATATTCAGCTCACCTTCTATTATAAAGGTCCCTTTTGAACCGATGAGCTTCAAGCTGTTTAGATGCCCGGACCGCTTCCGCTCAACCGGGATGATGCTGATGATCTCCCCAATCTGACCTGTGCCCGATTTGTGCCCTACAGGGTATAGGGTAAGGGTTCGATTAAGCAATCTTTCTAATTCATCTTTAGCGTAACTCCTCGCCCATCTAAAATTAGCTGGTCTTGAATACTGGACTACATTACAAAAAGCTGCCGGCCTTCCTTTAATCCAGGCCCTTAGCTCTACTGGAGAAAGTGGCCAGTTACGTTTGCAGTTTATAACATTTGGCCTTCCCCTTAAATAGGAAATATCCCCACCGATCCAGATATTATCCTGAGTATGCCCACCACAACTACTATGGAATACAGCATTGATTATCTCACCCTTATAGACAAGTACCTTCCCTCGTGTAGAATCGACTGCTTCTCTGGCTCTTCGTGTCTCCCGGGATACACCGGCATAAACCTGGCTGTGAACATCAGCGCAGAGGTCAAATCCGTTTTCTTTATGCCGACCTGCACCCTCTTGGATACTAAGTTTTCTCATGGCCTTGCTCCTTGCTACCACTGCCTGGGCCTTGAGAGCTTCTAATGGCCAATCTGAGGGCATCTCTGCTGGCAACACACCATAGAGATACTCTTCTAAATTCACTATATTGATTATAACCAATTTCCCATTTTTATCAATATCTATTTTTATTTTACCACGATATTCCCTGTCTACTTCCCTCGCCCAAAAAAACCCTTCACCTTTCCTGATGCTATATATAGTAATTGTTGATGTAGGACTGTCGACTTTAAGCATAATAGGTGCATCAGTCTCTTCTATTAATTCTCCATTCGGGTTCAATATATTAAGTTTACCGGGATTCTTTCTGCTGAGCCGAATAGACCAAATCTCCTCAGCTCCTCCTTGTAGGAATTCGGCATTAGCCTTCCTGAGCGTAAAGGAGCTACCACACTTAAAATCGACTGATTCTTTTCCCCCAGCTATTTTCACACGCACATTTACTATACCTTCTATTTCTTCTATTGGCTGAATAGGGGTTGATTTCCTCTTCTCTCTCTCAAGTCTTCGGACAATTCTCCTCTCTTCCTCAGTAATACCCACCCTCTTATGGATTTCTTCTACCCTCTGCCGGACGGCCTCATTGCCGGGATCAATTGCCCTGGCTCTGAGATATGAGGCTAAGGCCTCGGTAAAATTGCCC
>CAYOMG010000040.1:0-7889 GCA_964404995.1 uncultured Planctomycetia bacterium
ATTAGAAATGTTAGCTGTTGAAGCTATAATTCCTTGTCCTGAAGTTCCGCCAATTGCTCCAGCGTCTAAGGTAGTGCCAGCGTTTACGTATTCTGCAAAAATATTTTGGTCAATATCGTTATTCAACTGACCCTGTGCAACTGCTGCTAATTCTCCTAATGTATCATATCCGCTTTGAATAGCATCTACCATATCCAAATAAAAACTTGCTACTCTAGTCTCTGCTACTATAAGTTGTTCATTCGTCGCTTCTACATCTTTAGTTACAATATCTGTGCCTTTTATATATTTCTGTAATCTTGGATATGAAGCAAATGGTTGGTTCAGTGTATCTCCAACTCTCAATTCGTCCCGTAAGTCCACAGCGGCAATACCAAGAGCAACACTCTCTTTCAAGAAATACTCTTGTAAATTTATCCTCCAAAACTCCGGATTCAATGCTGTTAAATTATTCATAGTTTTGTTTTTTTAGTTAGTTTTTTTTAGTTAGCTTGCGACCTTTATGGAAGTAATAAAAAACGCCATACCTTTCGGCAATGGCGTCTCTTCTTTGAGATAGCCCCTTACATTCGCTTGATTGTTCTTGTTTCTATCATTCGTATCTTTAGCCCGTCTTTATGAATTATTTTACTTCCGTTTAGGGGTTCAAATACTCCATTATCAAGCAGTTGCTTAAAAGGGTCTTGATACTTTCTGAATAACTTAAACAACTCTGCGTCTTGTAAGGATAGTTCTATTTTTATCCTTTCTTCCATTTTAAGAATGAAAGATTATTTTTTGCCCATACTTTGCCTCCATTGAGTTTTGGCTTCTTCAAAAGCCGCTTTACCCTCTGGGGTAGTTAGGTCAAAGTCTTCTGCTGAAAACTCTTCAGAATAATCTTTTACTTTCGTGCCTCCCCTTTGCTTTCCGCCAAGACTTGCTTCCTCTGTTTCCCTCTTTTTATCGTCCTTTTCTTTTAAGAATTGGATATATTCAGAGTTCAACGCTTTTTTGACAGAAACATTACTGACTTTAGCGTAGGTTCGGACTTGTTCCTTGAGTTCATCACTCACATCAAGCGAATCAATGTCCCTCTCTTCAAGGATTTTCTTCACAGATTCTGCGATTTTATCCTCTTCAACAGGTTCATCTTTAGCTTCGGGTTTAGGTTCTGGTTTTTTAGTCCATTTGCCCTCGTCATCTTTGACAAATCCCTCGGCTTTCTTGGTTCGCTCAAATAGCTGCCTGTTTTTGTCGCTGATTAAGCTTAATTGCTCTTTCAGCGTTCCCACATCTTCAGCTTCTAAATCTGTGGTCTCAAGTTCTTCAAGTTGCTCGTCAACTTCACCATTTGTAGAGTCGGTGTTCTCAATTTGGTTTTCCATAATTTTATAAGCGAGTATGTCCCGCATTAGTGGATTAAGAGTTCCACTACTCATACCTTAATTATATATCAACTGAAATGCGAAGTCAACCCCTTCACATTTTATAACTATCTCTCGCGTCTTTTTCTTTATCATCCTCGCTGAATGTCAAAATATCAACATAAATTTCAAGCAGTTTTTTATATGCTTTTTTTTGCGCTTTAACTTCCAGTGCTTGACTTTCAGCGCCATCAATGTTCTTTATGTTCTCAATACTTCGCAACTCATAAAGTTTGTTTAAGAGATATTCTCGCAATGCCTCTCCTGATGAAGTATTAAGAGTTCGTTTTATTTCTTGTAAATTCATTTTTGTTCTTCAATAAGCTCGTAAATACTATTCATTTGTTGCGTAGTAATACCCTCTGGAACATCAGAAATATCTATTTTAAACAATTCCATAGATGATTCTGTTTCCAGTAAAGTAATATATTCATCAATCTGTTTTTGTCTATCATCAAAAACTTTCTTGTTTTTTTCTTTCAACTTCTCAAATTCCTTCTCAAATTTCTTTTCATCTTCTAAAATGAATTTATTATTCTCGGACATCGGCTCTCCCTTATCGTCTTTCTTGGAGTGTTCTTTCGCAAGCTCAATTCTTTCCTGTTCGTATTTAGTAAACTCTTCCGAAGGTTTTATAACCTCCTGTAATGCTTCTATTTCTGGCTTTAATATATTAATGTTTCGAACCACTGCGTAAGAAAATTTTACACCTGATAAATTGCCAAGAGAATTTAGAGCTTGATACAATTCAATTATTTTTTGTTTTTTCATATTTTTATTTTACAATCTTTTTTATGACGAACTCCCTTTGAATTACAACCCTCACAAAACTTCTTGTCAGGTTTCTCTTCAGTTTTCCCAGCAACCATATCAGCCAGTTTCTTTTTTTCCTCATCCGTTAGAGTTCTTTCAAGAATAGAATTTGCGTCCATAGGTTTATCCAAACTTCCACCAATCTTTTTAGCAAACATCGTGGCTAAGTCCATAAAGTCCTCGCCTTGGTCTTCCACCGAATATGTTCTCACATAGTTTCCTCTACTGTCAAATACCTTAATTTCTTGTTTCATTTTTTTATTTGTTTTATTTATTTTCCGACCTTTAATTATAACCCTTCTGCGGGTAATTGCCGTTGTGGTGTTCTTTGTATTCTCTGCGGCAAAGCCTGTCCTCCTTCTACACCCGCTCCCACTGGCGCCACAATCGGCCGTGGTGGTGTTTTAGGTAGATGACTGAAGTCCATACCTTTTTTAACTGCCGCTATCTCTAAAATAGCTGACCTGCGAATAGGGTCTTGTTCAAGGTTAGCAAAAATTACTAAATCTTGTATCTCCGCTGTTAGTGCGTAATTCTCTCCTGTAATCACAACCCTCACTCTTGGCTTGTATCCTTTCCACATATTCTCTTCCAGAGTAATCATTACATCTTTTTTCTTTAGAAATTCTTGGAGTTTCATTTGTTTTAATTCCTGTGCCATTTCTGCTGTGTGAGGAGGGAAAGCTATTAAGTTTCTAACATACCAATCATTTACCAGAGTTTCGTAATACACATTTAGTGAGGTATCACTTCCTGTGAGTTCTAAAATCTTTTTAGCACGCAAATCTTTCAGCATTACGGGTAATATCCAATCGCTTATAACATCTTGTAAGGTTAGTCCTAATTTCTCACGAATAAAATCAAACAATTTCCCAGCGTTTATGTCCACTCTCTCGGTAGTTCCCAAAGGAACGCCTGACGGAGGGGTAATGCCCATAACTACCTCGTGGGAGTTAGCTAAGCTGTCAGCTAACAACATCAGCCTATTCCAGTCAGCCATAAGCTGGTCTAATCCTTGCATCCGTGTTTCTACCTGCGCTAAATCAGCAGACTTGATTATATCCCCGCTCTGCATATCTGTTAGAATATTCTGGGCAATTCTCACATCAGCTGACCTGAATATAGTTTTAGAAGCCCACTCTAATCCTCTAGCTATCTGATTGCCTATTTCATTGGCTCTGACTTGGATGTCTAGCAATAGTTCAAAAATACCCACTCTCAACCACCTACCTGTGTAAGAGGTTCTGTGATATTCTTTGTAAGGATATTCGTCTATTTCTTCGCAGTATAAAACTACATTTGGCTTGTCTTTTTCAACACCGCCCATTATGACTTTTGTTAATAAGTATTTATTGTCTTTAGCATTCTTTTTTCCAGTTTCACCCAGTTCTACTTTTATGTCGTTAAATTCTTTTTCACTTAGCTCTCCGTTGCGTTCGTAAATAAAAAACTCCGAAACCTTATCTTTGGTCTTGGAGGTTGTTTTGATTAACTCTTCAACATTTTTCCATAGTTCCATTTTACGCAAGTCAGTAGCTCGCATTATTTCAAACTCAATCACATCAGAGTCGTGAATAGTTTCTGCAGTTTGATTTAACACATACAGATTATTCAAATCCATAACCCGATAGCCGTCTTTTGTTTTCTTCCAAACTAAACTGCCCCATTCCGTGCCTCGCTCAATGGCAGTGTTTAGTTTTTCGCTCTCGCCTGTTTCAGACATCCATTGCCTTAATCGGGTATTAGCAAATAGATTTCTCATTCTGTCAGCGTCCGCCTCGCTGTGAAGAACTATGTCCTTGGTGTCAAAATCAATGTTTTTAATTTCAGCATTTACTCTTTGACTTATAATATCGAAATAATATTTATAATTATCTTGCGCGTCCCATTTTCCTGTGGGGTAGTGTTTGTTTCTGAATAGGTTGATACGCTTGATCAGGGAAAATGCTGAAAACGAAAAGCCCTCGGAGATTTCTACCTCGTTATTTTTGTATCCCGCTATCTCTTCAAGTATTTTTTTCATATTTTTTTACTTAAAAATTCTTCAACCTGTTCTGAGGATGTAAATATATTCTTTTTTCTTTACATTTCTGGCAAGTCCAATTATCACGGGCGAATACTGCCTCTCGCCAAAGGCGAAATTCTATACTTTTTCTTATTGCTAAATGTTTAGGATATATTCCCCCCTTCCAATTAGGGTTCTTTTCCCCATTAATACAAGCATGATTTTTACTAATTTTTCATCTTGCTTCTTTTGAAACTTTATGCCCCTTATGTGCCACTTTCATTTTTCTTTTTGTTTCTTCTGTGTGTTTTCTACCCAACCAACAACCTGGCTTAATTCTTTTATAAATTCCCTTTGGCATACCTTTTTATTATTTTAATAACACATTATAAACCTACATCCCGTTTTTTCTTTTCAATTTCTTTTTTTCGTATAGTCTTAATTCTCTGCCTTTCACGTTTCAAGGGATTATGGTATTCTTCAAAGATTTTGCGAAACTGCTCGCCAGCTTTTCGTAATTTTAACATAGTAATAAATAAAAATCAATACTCTCGCTTTTCTAATCTGCGAGCTTGACGGTTTAATAATAATTTTAGTTTTTCTTCTTCATCTCCTAACGGAGCTTCTGCGATTTGTGTCTGATATGCTAACGCGTCTAATACATCATCTCTCATTCCAACAGGAAAAGTCAACACTTCTTCCTCTAAATCAGCACACTCTCCCGTAACATGAATTATTGAACGGCTCTCATAACGAGGCACAAGCCCCCTAATTCGTATTTCCTTGCTTATCTGATTATGTTCTAACGGCACAATGTTTAGAAATTTATCTCTCTTTCTCATCTCGTCATCTATAAATGGTTTAATAGCGTCAAAATAAATAGTTTTCTCTATGCCTATTTTTTCATACCGGTCTTGTTCATTCACGGCGAATATAAAATCTATAAGTTCTTTCGGATTTAACCTCATCCTCCTTGTTTTTATGTTCCATTTATTTTCCCTATCAACATAATTTTTTACTATTCCTGTATAATCAGCAGAGCTTTTTTTAGAAACAGCAGTATCAATAGTAAGAAAGTTTCGTGTTTCTAATTTCATAACTTCCTCCCAATCTCTGTATTGAAACCACCCACTCTTAAATTCTTGGTTCTCGCTTAATATAGGTTTTTGCTGATAAAGTGATGAAAAATCATAAGTCCCAATTCCTTTTTTAATACTTTCCAACTCTTCTAATGAATATCTTGACGGCCACAATGCTTCGCCTTTTTTTCTATACTGTTCGTCTTCTTCAGCAATAGCAGGAAAGGATATAATTTTCATACGAGAGTTAAACTCTTTATTTTTCATTAATCTGCCAGCTAAATCGTCCAAATGCCATCGGGTCAAAATAACGATAACCTTTCCATTCGGTTGAAGTCTTGTATAAGCGGTTGAAGTAAACCAAGACCACACTTTATTACGATACACTTCCGAGTCTGCCTCTTCTCTGTTTTTAATCGGGTCGTCAATAATTAGATAATCCGCTCCACGTCCAGTTAACGCGCCACCAATACCAACTGAAACATATCCTCCACCCTCGTTTGTTTTCCACCTACCCTTACTTTTATCATCCTCTTTAAGTTTTACGCCAAACATAGATTGATATGTTTGAAGAGAAATTAAATCTCTTGTCTTTGAACCAAAATCCACCGCCAGTTCTCCTGAATATGAAGATGTGATTATTTCTTTATCAGGATTCTTACCTAAATACCAAGCAGGAAAGTTAATGGTTGTCAGTAATGATTTTCCGCTTCTTGGAGGTAGTTGTAATAATAATATCTTCCAATCTATATCACCTCTTTCAGCTTTCTCTAACTCATCAGCTATTATTTCGTGATGCCAATTGGGTTTATACTTTTTTCCTGTAAGAATAGAAAAATCTATTAAACTATACCTGCCCGCCTGTGCTATCTTTTTTTGTTCTTCGTAAGATAAGTTCATCTACTTGTTCTTTTGAAAGTATAGATTCTATCTTTCCTGATAATTCTAAACTCTCTTTTGGTTTACCAACCACCATAGAAAAAACATATTCTAAACTGCTACTATCGGGTTTTTCTTGATAAACTTTAACTGTGCCATCTCTTATTACTCTCTCTACCCAAATACCCTTTGCTAATTGTATTTTAGTATCAATAAGGTCTCCCCAATTTTTTCTAATTTCTCCACGCAAAAATTCAAGGGCTTTTTCTTGTTCTATTGTTTTTTTATGCTTTCCCTTTTTTTTTGCTTCCTTATTCCCTTTTTGAAAACCTCTCTTTCCTTTCATAATATGTTATTTACATTAAATACATAATCTAATTTTTTACCATTTTATTTACTTCTTGTGTTTAATCATTCCCTTAATCATATCATACCCTTAATTATATATCAACTTGGTTTTTTAATTCTAACTTCGCCACAATTTTCACACCACTCATCGTAAGGATATGGTGGATCACTAACAAATTGTGGAAACGGCTTACCGACTGGAAAAGCACTAATTTTACTACTCCAAATACAATACCTTGCCCAACGACCAACCGGCATATCACCCTTTTCACCCCTCAAGCCCTGAATGCCTTGTAATCCCTGAATGCCACGCTCTCCCTTTCCGCCCCTTACCCCTTGTAACCCCTGAATGCCCCTTAATCCTTGAATTCCCCTGTCTCCTTTATCACCCTTAAGAATTGCCTTATTTTCCAATAAAATTTTTAAAACATCAGGCTTGGTAAGTGTTTGAATTAACAAACCTGTTTTTTGGGGCTCAACAGCAATAATAGAAACCTTTGCTTGATTTTGTATAGCAAAACCTGTGCCGATAGTAATACCAAGCACGGCAATTATTATCAGTAAATATTTAATTTTCTTAATAGAGTGTATCATACTTTTACTTGTTTTTCAATGGTTTAATATTGATATTAGTATCGGGTTCAAAAATAATAAACTTTTCATCAGTTTTGCCCTCAGAAAGCCTTAAAAAATATCTACCAACCTCTTTGAAAGCACTATCTATGTCTGTTGCAAAGAATACTGCTTCTCCACTTAACTTAAATTTAATTTTTTCTGTTTCTTTTTTTATGTCAATAAATTATGTAGAAATGAAATCGTCTCCTCGCTTTGTTTTTCTAAATCATCAGATTTCAAGTCCCAATCAAACATTGCTTTTATTTTTTCTTCTTCTGTAATATCAACCATTTTCCCATAATCTATATTATCGCTATCAGTTATTTTCATTGTTGGCTTTCGGATTTCTATCGCTAACAATACATCTGCGAGGCGAATTGGACGACCTATGATTTCAAAATTATCAGCACTATATCTTTTTGCTATTGCCTCACCATTTGCTCCGTCCCAATGTGTGGTATATGGTGTCATCGCATATCCATAACGGCCATTACTCTCAAAAATACTTGTTATCATACCTTTAGATGTTTTACATCCAAGTTTCAACTCCACTATTTCAGGATTTGCCTCAATACATTTTTTTCTTATTTCTTCAATTTTTTGTGTTTTGGTTTTCATTGTAATAAATTAAATAAAAATTCTTCAATTTGTTCTCTTGTATTATTTTGCCGACCATATTGTTTGTGAAATTCCTTATGACATTCTTTACAAAATGTTATTCCGTTGTCTATGGCAAAGCGAAGT
>CAYOMG010000041.1:0-4304 GCA_964404995.1 uncultured Planctomycetia bacterium
AGACAAGGAAAGAACTGGATAGGGCTCAATTATATAAAAAACAATTCCAGCAAATAGAGTCTAAACTTTCTGATATAAAAGGCAAACTTATACACAGAGTGGAAATTCCTAAAATTCTTTCTTACCTTACAATTGGCATGGAAGAGAAAATAGCTTTTTCTTTGATAAAATTTGATAGTGTAGAAGAAGAAGCCCTTTATGATAAATTGCCCATTTCTATACAACTAAGTTGTGACTTCTTAGTTTTTTTGGAATATATAGATAAGATAAAAAGGACACTTCCTTTGTTTGAAATTGGGAAGCTCCATATAAAAAGGGTAGAGGGAGTTCCAGGAAAAGTAAGCGTTGAGTTACAGGCAACTGCTTTTATCTCTAAGTAGGAGGACATCCTCCAGAATTATTTTTAGTTATGAGTAAATTCTGCAGATATATTATATTAATATTTGTTTCAACTCTGTTTATCTCTTATCTCTTTGCAGAAGAGAAGGCTGAAATTAAACAGGACGAGAGGTTAGAAAAACCGAGGAATCCTTTTATGGCTTTTTATGAAGTTGATAAGGAGCAAGAACAAATAGAAGAGGTTGCAGGGATTATACAAGAGCCACAAATAAAGATTTGCTTAAACTTGACCGGGGTATTGCAAGGCAGACAAACTTTTGCTATAATCAACGATGGCATAGCAAAAATTGGAGACATAATATATGGCTACATTATAAAACATATTGGGAGAGATTTTGTAGTTGTAGAAAGAGAAGGAGAAGAGATAACCCTTCAGCTTCTCACGCGATAAATGAAAACAAAGAATATTAAATCCGTTTTTCCTATTTTACTCTGTTGCTTTGTATTGGTTTTGTTGGTTAATTCTTTTGCCTTTGGATTTATGGATTCTAAAATTTTAATTGCAAAACCTGATTATGGTTTTATAGTTATTGATGCAGGAAGTGAGCGCGGGATAAGATTGGGACAAACATTTGGAATATTACATAATAAGAGAGCTGTAGGATATCTAGAAGTTATTAAATTACGTCCTCTTGTCGCAGCATGTAGCATAAAACAGCTTGAGTCAGGATTCGAACTTAAAGAGAATGATATTATAACCTTGTATAGAACTCTCCATGAAATACCATATACATACATACCCAGAGTAAAGGAAGAAGTTTTTGAAGAACCTGCTCCAGATGAGCTGGTGATTAGGGCTAAAGAGAAACAACGGGAGGAATTGATTAAAAACGCGGAGAGAATAGCCCAGGATATTATAGACGAAAAGAAAAAGAGATTAGTATCATTTAATTTTAAAAATGCAGATATAGTAAATATATTAAGGCTGTTCTCGTATGAGGTTGGTATAAATATACTTGTCTCAGATAGAGTAGAAGGGCAAGTTACAGTAAATTTTGAGAATGTAGATTTTGAAGATGCCTTAGACGCAATTTTACAGCAGGCTGGTTTTACCTATGTTTTTGAGAATAATATCTATAAAGTAATTCCCCTAGAGGAAGCTAAAAAGATTACTGTGACTCAAGCATTTATTCCCATGCATGCAAAGGTCGAAACAATAAAAACTGTTTTAACAGATGGAAATTTAATTTCTGATATTGGCAGAATAATTTTAGATAGAAGATCTAATACTTTAATGGTAGTAGATAGACGAGAGAATATGGAAAAAATAAAAAGCATGATACAAAAGTTGGATGTTAGACCAAAACAGGTAAGTATTGGGGTAAAAATTTTAGATGTAACTTTACATGAAGAAGAAAGGTTTGGCATTGACTGGAGCTGGGTGAAGCCAAGAGCAGATGCAGTAACCGATGATACTTTCAAAGTCGGATACTTTAAAGAGATTGGAGCTATTGATGCAGTGGGGCTTTTTAGATACGGGACATTAGGTGTAGCAGAAGTAGCCTTGTTAATAGAAGCCTTAAAGAGAAGGGATGGTACTGAGATACTTGCCAAGCCACTTATTACTACTCTCAATAGAGAAGAAGCAACAATAAATATAGTAGAAAAGATTGCCTATATAGCAGATGTACATGAAATCGTAACTGATGGTATAGTAACCATAACTCACGACATTGAAGAGAAGGAATACGGTGTTACTTTATCTGTCACTCCTCATATAACAAGAGATGGAGATATAGTATTGGAAGTGAAGCAAGAAGTATCTCTATTGCGAGAAATTATAAGAATAGGTAGAGATATTGAGTATCCTGTAATAATGATGCGTTCGGCTGAGACAAAAGTGATTATAAGGGATGGGGAGACATTGTTAATAGGGGGTCTAGTTAGTAAAGAAAGAAGAGAAAGTGTTAGAGGAGTTCCATTTTTAAGTGATATTCCTATTCTTGGAGCGTTTTTTAGAAGAACAGAGAAAAGTTATGTAGATTCGGAATTGGTAATATTAATTACACCGCAGATAGTTAAGTAGAAGGGGAAGAAAGCAAGTAACGGTTAGCGGTTAGCGGTGTGCGGTTAGCGAAAACCGCGAACCGAAAACCGAAAACCGCGAACCGAACGAATTAGAAATGAGGTAAAATAATGGGAATGTGGGTAGGTCGTGGAAGAAAGGCTAGAAGATGTTATGGCTTTGATGAGATTGCACTGGTCCCGGGCAAGGCTACCATCAATCCTAATGAAGTTGATACTCACTGGGAAATTGGAGGGATGAGATTTAGAGTTCCCATAATAGCCTCTGCTATGGATGGTGTGGTAGATGTAAATTTTGCTATTAAAATGGGAAGACTTGGTAGTTTTGCTGTATTAAATTTAGAAGGTGTACAGACAAGATATGAAGACCCAAATATAGTGTTAGATAAAATTGCTAAAGCTTCAAATGATGAAGCTACAAGACTTGTTCAGAAAATCTACGAAGAGCCTATAAAAGAAGAGCTGATAGTAAAAAGGATTAAAGAAATAAAGAAAGCAGATGTTACAGCGGTAGTCAGTTCAATTCCACAAAAAGCTGAAAGCTTTGGTGCTTTAGCTCAAGATGCAGGGTGTGATATATTTGTAGTTCAGTCTACAGTTACTACCGTAAGGCACGAATCCCGTGAATATAAGACGATGGATTTTAGCAAATTTTGTAAAGAAATGAAGATACCTGTAATTATTGGAAATTGTGTGACTTTTGATGTAGCTTTAGAATTAATGGAGACCGGGCTTAGCGGTTTATTAGTTGGCATAGGACCCGGGACAGCTTGTACAACCCGGGGAGTTTTAGGAATAGGGGTGCCTCAGGTGACTGCTACCTGCGATGTTGTTGCGGCTCGTGATTTTTACTATAAACGAGCTGGTAAATATATACCAATTATTACAGATGGTGGCATGAAGAGTGGCGGGGATATATGTAAAGCATTTGCTTGTGGAGCAGATTGCGTAATGGTAGGTTCTGCTTTTGCCCGAGCAGAAGAGGCCCCAGGAAGAGGATACCATTGGGGTATGGCTACTTCTCATGCTAACCTGCCCAGGGGCACAAGAATTCATGTAGGTACTACTGGCACATTAGAAGATATACTTTTTGGTCCAGCCCGACTTGATGATGGCTCTCAAAATCTTATGGGTGCACTTCAGACTTCTATGGGGAGTGTTGGAGTTCGCAATATAAAAGAGATGCAACTTACCGAAATCATTATTGCTCCTTCTATCCAAACCGAAGGAAAAATATTCCAGCAGGTTCAACAAGTAGGAATGGGTAAATAACCATTTGCGGTTTGCGGTGTTCGGTTATCGGTTTGCGCACACCGCAAACCGCTCACCGCTAACCGAATCTCAACTTTCTAACCAATCATGAAACACTCCGATTTTGTCCATTTACATCTCCATACAAAATATAGTCTTTTAGATGGAGCCTGCAGAATTCCACAGCTTCTTTCATTAGCAAATAACTATAAGATGCCCGCAGTAGCTATTACTGACCATGGAAATTTATTTGGAGCTATAGAATTCTATGACTTATGTATAAATGAGGGAATAAAACCAATTATAGGATGTGAAATATATATGGCTCGCCGAAGTCGTTATGATAGGAAACAAAAGACCAAAGGCACACCTTTCCATCTTACTCTGCTTGCGAGAGATGAAGGGGGATATAGAAATTTAATAAAATTGGTATCTATTGGATACCTGGATGGATTTTACTATAAGCCTCGAATAGACAAGGAGGTTCTTTCTCAATACTCTGAAGGACTGATAGGACTTAGTGGCTGTATGAAAGGAGAAATTTCTTCTTTAATCTTAGAAGAGAAATATGAACAAGCAGAAGAGATTTGTGCGAACTTCAAAGAAATTTTTGGTAAAGATAATTTTTA
>CAYOMG010000041.1:4338-7849 GCA_964404995.1 uncultured Planctomycetia bacterium
ACAAAGCAAGATAAACAAAAGCTTAGTTACATTAAGTAAAAAACTTTCTACTCCCTTAGTCGCTACTAATGATGTGCATTATTTAAAACAGGAAGATTACCAGGCCCATCAAATTTTATTATGTATTCAGACTCAAACTACTTTAGATGACCCTAAGAGACTTAAGCTAAAAACTAACGAATTTTATTTTAAATCCCCGGAGGAGATGAAACAGATTTTCAAAGAAGTTCCGCTTGCTTTGACTAATACAGTACAAATTGCCCAAAGGTGCAACTTGGAGCTTGACTTTACTAAGACTTATCTTCCTGAATATTCACTTTCCAAAGAGGGTATTTCTAAGAAACAGTTTTTATATTCACTCTGTCAGGAAGGATTAAAAAAGAAATTCTCGCAACCTTCTTCTATGGAAGTCAAAGAAAGATTGGAACATGAATTGCAAGTAATTAATAACTCAGGCTATGCTGATTATTTTCTTATTGTCTGGGATTTCATACGCTTCGCTAAACAACAAAATATACCTGTAGGTCCTGGCAGAGGTTCTTGTGCAGGAAGTTTAGCGAGTTACCTTTTAGGAATTACAGATATAAACCCTTTAAAATATAACCTTTTATTTGAAAGATTTCTTAACCCTGACAGGATAAGTCTGCCAGATATAGATATAGATTTTTGTTATGAGAGAAGAGGAGAAGTTATAGATTATGTAATACATAAATATGGTAAGGAAAATGTGGCTCAAATCATCACCTTCGGAACAATGCTTGCCCGTCAGGTTTTAAGAGATGTAGCCAGGGTGATGGATTTTTCTTACACAGATAGCGATAGAATTGCAAAACTTATCCCCTCTGAACTCAACATAACTTTAGAAAGTGCTCTAAAGAAAGTGCCTGAATTGAAGAGTCTATATACAACTGATGAAAAGGTGAAAGAACTAATGGATACATCGTCTACCCTGGAGGGGCTTACCAGACATGCATCTGTACATGCAGCGGGGGTAGTAATAAGCAGAAAACCTCTTACTGAATATGTTCCTCTTTTTAAAACTACTGAAGGCCAGGTTACCACAGGCCATCCAATGAATTCATTAAAGAAAATCGGACTTTTAAAAATGGATTTTCTTGGGCTTAAAACACTTAGCGTAATAGATGAAACATGTAAAATTATAAGGCGTACGAGACAAATAGAAGTTAAGATAGGAAATATTCCAATGGATGATAAAAAAACATATAAACTTTTAAGCGAGGGAAAATCTTCAGGTGTGTTTCAGTTAGAGAGTTCTGGGATGAGGGAACTGCTTGTAAAAATAAAACCTAACAAATTTGAAGACATAATAGCCCTTTTAGCCTTATATAGACCAGGACCTTTAGGCAGTGGCATGATAGATGAGTTCATAGATAGAAAACACAAGAGAATACCTATAGTTTATGATGATGAAAGATTAAAGTCAATATTAGAGAATACTTATGGTGTTATTCTTTTCCAGGAGCAGGTTATGCAAATTGCCTCTCAGATAGCTGGATTTACTTTGTCTCAAGCAGATATTTTAAGACAGGCAATGAGTAAAAAAACTCCTGAAGTAATGGAAGAGGTTAGAGAAGAATTTGTTCAACAGGCTATAAAAAAAGGAACAAAACCTAAAATAGCTAAAAAGATTTTCAATCTCATAGAGTACTTTTCTGGGTATGGGTTCAATCGTAGTCACAGCACCGCATATGCTATGATTTCTTATCGCACAAGTTTTTTAAAGGCAAATTTCCCTACAGAATATATGACTGCTCTTTTAAGTAGTGAAAAAGATAATACTGAAAAAATAGTTTCCTATATTAATGAAGCAAATCGGATGAATATAAATATTCTTCCACCGGATGTAAATGAAAGTTACGCTAAATTCACTTTAATTAGAGATAATTCCATAAGATTTGGCCTGAGTGCCATTAAGAATGTTGGGTTGCAAGCGATTGGGCAAATTGTAAAAGCAAGAGATAAATTTGGTAAGTTTAAAAGCCTTTATGAATTTTGTGAGAGAGTAGATTTAAGAGTAGTAAATAAGAAAGTAATAGAAAGTCTTATAAAATGTGGAAGCTTCGATAGTTTAAGGATATACCGTTCTGTGCTTATGACTATTATTGAGGATGCGATTAATATAGGAAATAATTTGCAGAAGGATAGAAGCAGCGGGCAACTCTCTTTTTTTGATACAACAGCTGAACTTGAAGGATTTAAACATAGCAGAAGAAAAATCCCTGATATTAAAGAATGGCCAAAAGGACAATTATTATCATTTGAGAAGGAACTTTTAGGATTTTATATTACAGGACATCCTTTATTAAAATATAAGAAAATTTTACAGATGTATTCTCAAACTTCTACAACACAGTTATATAAATTTAAAGATGGGCAAAAAGTCAGATTGGGTGGAATTATAGATAAGGTAAAAAGAACTACTACTAAAAAAGATAACTCCCGTATGGCTATATTGTCATTGGAGGATTTTGAAGGAAAAATAGAGGCTGTTGTCTTCCCTGAAGCTTTCAAAAATTCAGAAACCTTTATAAGGCAAAGTTCAATTGTATTCTTAGAAGGAAGAGTAAGTTATAGAAATTCCAGGCCCAATGTGATCGTTAAAGAAATAATACCTATAGAGCAAGTTGCATCTAAACTTACGCAGAGCTTGACTATCTATTTAAAATCTACTCCGGCAAATGAAACTTTTGACTTAAATAAACTTTACGAACTCCTATCAAAATACCCAGGCAAAACTCCGATTTATTTGAAATTAGATGACACTGATGGAGAAAAAACTATTCTGGAATTGGGAAGAGATTTTAATATAAGTTGTAACCATGAACTATTGGAAGAGATAGAAAAAATTACAAGCCCAGATTCTATTCGTGCCCAGGTTACCTAACGGCTCCTTTCTTGTGTCATCGCCCGAAGGCTGATTTTACTTGACAATTGTGTATCTTCTTTTATAATCTAACTAAAATTTGGATATATAGGCCAAGGGAAGGCTGTATAAAAGCAGACACGGTCCCGCCGCTGTATCCCTGCCCTTTTTTCAGTAAGACTGAAAAGGGAACTCTTTTAGCATTTAATGCCACTGCTTCACTAAAGTGGGGTGGGAAGGCTGCTAAGGGGGCGGGGGAGTCAGAAGACCTGCCTATAATCGCAAAGACGCAAAAGTTTGGCTTTCTACAATCCTAACGGAATTTTAATTTTGTGTAATCTGCGATAAATCTCGAGGAAGGGTAAAGTAAATCAGGGTGCAACCCCGACTAAAACAGTCGGGTTTTTTATTTGGGAGAAGAAGAGTTAAATATAGAGTAGATTGTGCCCTCGTTTTGTTATGAGAAAATCAAAATTATTGCTGTTCTGGTGTGGTGTGGCGGTGTGGTGCACTTGTGTCCTGATGTTCTTATGTCTTAATCTTTTATCCTATGCTCAAGATAGCCCTCCCCAAAGGATAGTTTCTTTAGGACCGGCACTAACCGAACAACTTTTTCTCTTAGGTGTG
>CAYOMG010000042.1:0-7697 GCA_964404995.1 uncultured Planctomycetia bacterium
CCGACCCGCGGCAACGGGCGCCATAAATGTCGCCCCTACAACTACTTAAAAAAGGGAATTCCTATACTATTAAAATATTTGTAAAAGCTATTAGTAACATTGCTTAAATTTAAACCCTTCTATATATACAACGTATGAGCGGCGGATTTTGTGACAAATTTTTTTTATTTTTTTTGCTACACAAGCTCTGGTTAAGTCCAATTTTTGGGCAATTTCTTTTTGAGTTTTTCCTTTTATGAAATAATATTCGAATATAGATAGCTCCCTAAAAGTTAAAATTTTGCAGGCTATCTCCTTGATTTGATTCAATTTATCTCTCTGTTTTATTCTGTTATGGATTTCAAAAGATGATTTTTCTATTGTTTGCTCAGGGTAATGTTCCTCGAAAGAAATAAAGCGGTGATTATTACGGCGCAGATAATCAATACCTCTATAATAACAATGTTGCCTATACCAGGATTTTGTTTGTGCAGGTGGGGATATTAATAGACAGACATACATCTCTTGAATAATATCCTGCTGATCAAAATGATTCTTGGTAAGCTTACATGCCAGAGTTTTCAATTCTAAATAGCTAATGCCAGGCAGTTTAGACTTTACCCTTTCGTCTGGTATCTGTAAGATACCTAAATAAGATTTTTTATTCCCGTTTTTCATCCCGTGGCCTTACCCTCTTTAATTTGTTTAATTTCTAATTCTCTTGCGGCTAATTATAATGATATAACTTTGTAAAAGTTATTTCTTTGTTACATAACAAAAACCGAGCTACCTTGAAGTTTCCCTCAACTTCGTTCGGGATAAGTCGGCAGCCCGGCTATCCCGCACCTCTATTTAAAGGTGCGGGCCCCGTGGCTTTGCTTGTCCCGTTTTCGCCATAGGCGAATTTACGGGACGTCCTTGCCTTACGGCAAGTTTGCCTCTTCCGGCTTTCAATTATAAGTATGCTATAAAAATGTCAACTTTGTCAAGTAAAATATTAAGTTTTTTAAATATTTATAATTAGCTAAAAAGATATACCTATTGGAAAATTAAGGAATTAGGTTTGTAGTGAATTTAGATAGACTAAGTTTGGATGACAGGATAAATAAACAGTAATTTTTATTGCAGGCTAAAGTAGCTTTACTTAGATTAAAAAGTGTACCATTGATATATATTCCTTCCCTTACAATCTATTCCTACTATCAGAGAAAAATTTTCAACCTTGAGTTTATATATAGCTTCTGGTCCAAGCTCTGGATATGCAATTATTTCAGCCTGTATTATCTTAGTGGATAAATATGCTCCTGCTCCACCTACAGCAATAAAATAGATCGCTTTGTATTTTTTTATTGCCTCTATTACCTCTTCAGAACGCACACCTTTACCAATCATACCTTTTAATCCATGCTTTAGTAAAATGGGAGTAAATTCATCCATTCTGGAAGAAGTTGTAGGACCACAAGAACCAATAATTTTACCTGGAGGAGTCGGTGAAGGTCCACAATAAAAAATTACTTCACCTTCTAAGTGAAAAGGTAACTTCTTACCTTTCTTAATTGTCTCGACAATTCTTTTATGTGCTTGATCTCTGGCAGTATAAATTATTCCACTAAGCAGAACATTATCTCCTGCCTTTAGTTTTTTGATCGTTTCTAGTCTTAACGGAGTATAAATTTTATTATCTGTCTTCTGTCTTCTGTCTTCTGTCATCTGTCAAATAACTTCACTCGCTGAACGAGTAGCATGGCAGCTTATATTTACTGCTACCGGCAGCCCTGCAATGTGAGTAGGATAAGTCAAAATATTTACACCTAAGCAGGTTGTCTTTCCTCCTAAACCCATCGGGCCAATATTTAATCTATTAATCTCTTGCAACAGCTCATTTTCTAATTTACGAATTTTTCCTGGATTTTGGATTTTGGATTTTGGATTTTGGATTTTTCTTAAGGTTGCTTCTTTTGACAATAAGCTCGCTTTCTCGAAAGTTCCACCTATCCCTATTCCTATCGCAAAAGGAGGACAGGCATCAGGGCCTGCGACTTTTACTACTTTCAAAATAAAAGCTTTTATTTCTGTAAGTTTTACTGTGGGTTTAAACATCTTCATCTGTGATTTATTCTCACACCCAAAACCTTTAGCACAAACAGTAATTTTTAATCTATCTCCTCTAACTTGCCGATAATAAATTATTGCAGGTGTATTATCTTTGGTATTTATTCTTGTCAGTGGTTCACACATAGATTTTCTTAAATAACCTTTCTTATAACCTTCTTTTACTCCTCCATTTATTGTCCTATCTAAACTCCCTCCAGTAATTCTTACTTCTTCACCTACTTCCACAAAGACTACCGCCACACCTGTATCCTGACAAATTGGCAGTTTTTCTCTTTTGGCAATTGAAGCATTGTCCAATAAAATTTTCAAAATTTCTTTTGCTCTTTTATTTTTTTCGTTTTCGCATGCCTTCTTTAAAGCAAGCAAAATATCTTTTCTTAAAAATAGACTCGCTTCAATACAGAGTTTACTAACTGTATCTTTTATCTGGATAAATTTTATTTTCCGCATTTAATCACACCCTCATCTAATTTAACCATTTAATCAACTTCATACTTTGCCTCTACCTCTGACTTCATTCCACCTCTTATATTGAACACTCCCTTTACTATGCACCATTTAGGCTTACAGAATTTGACGAAATCTTTTAAGATGCGATTTATTGCATTCTCATAGAAAATCCCTAAATTACGATAGCTTAAGATATAGTATTTTAAAGATTTGAGCTCCACACAAAACTTATCAGGCATATAACGAATAGTAATACTTCCAAAATCCGGTAAGCCTGTTCTGGGGCAAATAGAGGTATACTCAAGGATAGTTACCGCTATTTCGTATTCTTTAAATTGATTTGGAAAGACCTTTATCTTGGGTAGTTTTTCTTTTAAACCAGATTTCGCATATTTATTTGTATATTCTTTTTTAAGTTTGCCCATTGTCCAAAATCCGTTTAATCCGTTAACAATCCGCCCGCTCTTGGCGAGATTCGCCGAATGCGACTAAATCCGTGATTAATATTTCATTTCAGCCCTAGGTATCTGTGAATTTGCGGAATAATTCTTGCATCACACAATCGCTCCTGTGTAATTTTTTGGAATTCGTATAATTTTTTTATTAATTCATCCCCCATTTCTTTAGAATTAGCCTGCAAAACAAATGGTATTGTATCATCTAAGCTTTTCACTAAATCTATTGCTTTTTCTAAATCTTTTCTTTCTGTGGAGTGACAAATTACTATCTTAACAAAAATCTCTTTATCTTTCGCCATATTTAAAAAATTTTTATGTTCTTGCCAATAAGCTCCCTGCCTTGTTGAAGAAGGAAGCTTTACATCCATTGCTATTATATCTATATAATCGATTAACCCACTTAATTCTTTAAAAAGTGTCCCGTTTGTTTCTAAATATATCTTGATATTTTCCTGCTTTAAAATACTCAATAATGTCTTTAAAAAATCTTTCTGCAGGAGTGGCTCGCCTCCAGTAATTGATACAGAATGATACGGCAATCTAAATTCTTTTATTTTTTCATAAGTCTTAGAGGGTTTCATTTTATCAAAGGAATTGAGCTCTGTATCACAAAAAGCACAAGCAAGATTGCATCCATGCATCCTCAGAAAAATCTGTGGAATACCAGTGTAAATTCCCTCTCCTTGAATACTATAGAATATTTCGTTAATCTTTCCTTCCACTAATTTGTTATTTGTCATTTGTTATTTGTCATTAATAAGGGGTCTCTTAATCCTGCTTCCTTAAATCCTTTAGCCCTAAATAGACAACTATCGCATTCTCCACAAGGCTTCCTCTCACCTTTATAACATGACCAGGTGAGTTCAAAAGGTGCTTTCAATTTCTTTCCTAATAGAATAATTTGTGCTTTTGTCTTATTAATCAAAGGAGTAATTATTTTTATTTTTTTCCCTTCCACTCCTGTTTTTGTTCCTTTCTTTATTACTTCTTGAAATACCTGGTAATATTGAGGGCGGCAGTCAGGATAACCGCTAAAGTCAATCTGATTTGCACCAATAAATATCGCTTCCGCTCCAATTGTTTCAGCGAAAGACAAAGCAAAACTTAAAAAAATTGTATTGCGAGCAGGAACATATGTAGGAGGAATTTGCTTCGTGCTTTGTGCTTTGTGCTTTGTGCTTTTAGTTAAGGGAGCCGTTTTCATTAATAATGTGCTCCCTCCCCAGGGCAATTTGAATTTAATTATTTTATATCTACACTTTATTCTTTGTGCGATGCGTTTAGCTGAATTTATCTCTTTCTTGTGCCTTTGTCCATAATCAAAAATAAGGCAGTGACATTGATATCTCTTTTTTGCTATATATAATGCAGTAGTTGAATCTATCCCTCCTGATAATAATACTATAGCCTTTCTCATTGCTCATTGGCTCATTGGTAACTGTCACCTTCGTAAGATGCTGCTGAGGTTTCGGTCTCCCACACAGTTATCTTAGTTAACTTGTAACTTGGAGCCCGGAGCTTGCGTCCCAGGTTGTTAAAAATGTATCGGGCAATATTTTCAGAGGTAGGATTTATATTTTTAAATGCAGGTAGCTCATTAAGATGAGTGTGGTCAAATTCAAAAAGAACTTCTCGGAGTAGTTTTTTTAGTACCCCAAAATCTTCTACTAACCCGATGCTATTTAACTCAGATGATTCAAATTCAGCTTCTATCTGCCAGTTGTGCCCATGTAGATTTTCACATTTTCCCTGGTAATCTTTAAGACTATGCGCAGCACTAAATTCTGATTTTATTTCTATTTTATACATAGCATACATTATCCAATTTTTATCTTCTTTGTGTTTATAAGTCTTTGCCCAAGAAATCTTTTTGCTATTTTTGAAAATCCTTCTGCATCGTCAGTTACAAAAAACTTATCTTTTTTTCTAATTGGCCTGTAATTATTGGGATTATTAGTTATTTCTTTTACTTTATATGCAATTTGCTCAGCAGAATCTATTAAATTCACCTCCTCTCCTGCTACTTTAGCTATCGTTCTTTTTAGAAGTGGATAGTGCGTACAGCCCAATATTAAGGTATCAATCTTTCTCATTTTTAATTTAGATAAATATTTTTCTGCAATATACTGCAAAATTTTCTCCTCTCTCCATCCTTCTTCTACTAAAGGAACGAATAGTGGACAGCTCGTAGAATATACTTTTACTTTTGGATTGTATTTTAATATTTGCCTTGCGTAAGAATTACTCTCTATTGTAGTCTTAGTGCCTATTACTCCTATGCGCAAATTTTTAGTGATTTTTAAAGCCTTTTTTACTCCTGGCTCAATTACACCAAGAAGTGGAATTTTAAATTTCTGTTTAAGATATGATAAAGCTACACTTGAAGTAGTATTGCAAGCTATTACTATAACTGCCACATTGAACCTGGATAGAAATTCTATACACTCTTCACTGAAGTTTTTTACAATATCTCGAGATTTAATACCATAAGGGCATCTTCCAGTATCTCCCAGATAAATGATGCTATAATTTGGAACAATTTTCTGTAATTGTTTAACTACAGTAAGTCCACCTACTCCCGAATCAAACACTCCAACCAGCTTATCATTCATTATAGGACACAAGGATGCACACAGATTATATAACTTATTGAATTTACGAAGGTTATATCTGTATGAACCCCGTTAGATGTTTGCTATCTAACGGGGTAAATCAAAAGAACCAATTGTTTAAAAAGTATATCTGAGTGAATCTAATACTAATGGGATAGCGTGGTGGAGGCGCCGGGATTCGAACCCGGGTGTTCAGAACCCAAGCTAAAGGACTCTACATGCTTGTTCTGTCTTTGAATTTCACCTTACAAACTTCAACAGACAAAAGTTTATGAGGTTAGCCCCTGTGAATTCTCATTTTGACTCCCAGAGACAAAAAGCCAAAACCAGCCTGGTTTATCTCCTCTTCTATGCCCCAGGCAGTATAGAAGAAGGCACTCCGATTAATTTATCGGAATGACTTACACCGCTACTTCAGAGGCTAAAATACTTTCAGCCTCTTCAACTGAATTGTATGCGGTACTTATATTTTGTCAGGTGTTTAGCGAGGCCTCCTGACAACCTCGACATGCTCCCTATTAGCTAACAGTTTCTGAGTCGAAACCTATCGCCCCCTCAAACCCCGCAACATTTCTCTTTCTGCAGTCTTTCTTTTTATCTCCTCTCGTTTATCAAATTCCCTCTTTCCTTTTGCTAAGGCTAATTCGATTTTAGCCAGCCCATGAGTAATATATATCGAGAGTGGTATAAGTGTTAAACTTTTCTCTTGAGTCTTTGATAGAAGTCTTGTTATCTGCTTCTTATGCAATAGTAACTTTCTTACCCTTTTAGGTTCAATATCTTCTGAGGTTGAATATTCATAAGGACTTATATGCAGGTTATATATGTAAACTTGCCCATTTTCAATTTTAGCAAAACTATTTTTAAGACTAGCCCTTCCAGCCCTTAAAGATTTAATTTCTGCACCTTTAAACTGGATACCAGATTCTATGGTTTCTATTATTTGATAATCTCTTTTTGCAACCTTGTTACTGGCTATTAACTTTCGCATATCCTCCATTATAATTATACATTATAAGTGGGTAGAAATGCAAGAGTAGTGAAATTGCTGTCAAGTTTAAATTGTGCCTTATCGAAATTGGGTGGTCCGAAAGTTCCCATAGCATTTTTTGAGAAAGCGTATCCTTCTTTTGGTATTCCAAGGAAGTTCTTATCAAGTTTTCCATTATTATTGATGTCATGAAATACTGCTATTGTATAATCTCCGTTTGGAATACCAGAAAAGGTATATTGAATGTTTTTTTCAGTCACCTTTAAAAAAGTACCTTTTATATGCTTTACTTACTTCGGGAAAACCGTCTGTTTTATTAAATAAACCTATTACAAGTTGCCCTTCTATTTTCTCAATGCCCGATATATCAACGGTGACTTTTCCACTTTGTGTAAATGCTGTTGAAACAAAAATAACAGCAACGATAATTGAAATGATTGATTCTCTCATTTTGCATTTCCTTTTTAAACATAACGATAGAACTCACCCGCCAAAAAGCGCCAGCTTTTTGGTCAGGTGCAGTGATTTGTTGGCATTGTTTTTATTTTAGATCTGTTTTTTTGACATGTACGAGTCTATGTCCAAGCATATCTACAGCAGCCTGAGATTGTTCTAAAACTATATATCCAATTAATGGCTCATATACTCCATCAACAGGATTCATATCTAAAAACAATACTTCACTATAAATAGGTTCAAATCCTTCAATTTTAATTTCTACCGGTCCACATACTTCTCCTTTTATTATTTCTTGCGTAGCAATTTCACAATCAATTTCTCTGACGGTCGTAATTTTTCCTATTCTCTCTTTCCATGCTTTTGGCAAAACCATATATGCTGCACCGGTATCAACAAGAGCATCACAGCTAATCACAGCTTCCTGTTCAAGTAAATTCGTAATTCTCACGTTCGAAACAATTCTGCCCACTGTATACCCCCTTTTCTTTAGTTAAGTTTTTTATTCATTTTCTTATGCTAACGCCATGTTCATCGGCAGGCAAAAAGAGCACGTTTTTGCAACAGCAAAACAAGTGACACTTTTGACTGTCCGCTGGAGCTATTTGTTTTATTTTAGTAATAAAAAATACGAAT
>CAYOMG010000043.1:0-7662 GCA_964404995.1 uncultured Planctomycetia bacterium
TGTTATAACTAAACCTTCGCAGTTTATTCAAGAGCTTCCGGAGGATGTCTATGAGTGCGCCGGGGGCGAAAGTATTTCTCAGATAAGTCAAGATTATAGTCAAGAATTGGAAACTCTCTATGGGAGTAGAGCTGTTTAAAAAAGACATAGAAGAGGACAACTGGCTACCGCTAATGTTTCAGACACAGAAGAAATGAGGCTCACATAGAAAAAATATGTTCTTAATCTGGCTACAATTTTTTATTAGTGCGGTTATCATTATTATTGCTGGGGCGAAACTCTCTTTGTATGCAAATGTCATTAGCGAGAGGACTGGTTTAAGTAAAGCCTGGATAGGAATGGTTCTTTTAGGAGTAGTAACCTCTCTGCCTGAACTTGCTACAAGCCTTGCTTCAGCAGTAAGGATAAATGCTCCTGATTTAGCCTTAGGCAATGTCTTAGGAAGTAACATTTTTAATCTGATGATTATCGTGCTTCTGGATTTCTTGTATAAGTCAGGTTCTATTACGAGCAAGGCAAACACTAACCGCGCCCATATTTTCTCAGCAACTTTGACTTTGCTGCTTTCTACTGTTGTGATTGCGGGTATTTTCATTAACAGCAAAGTTGCAGTGTTAAACATAGGTAATTTTGGTTTAGACAGTATTATGATAGCTATTATTTATATAATCGGGATGAGGCTAATATTTAAATTTGAGACTGAGAAATTATCTGCCCAAGCAATGGACAAACAACCGGTTTTTTTTCGGTATAAACCTCTCCATCATTCCTACGGCGGAAATATGGGGCTGACTTTATCAAAGTCTTATGTAGGTTTTATTGTCGCAGCGATTTTAGTAATTAGTAGTGGCATTTGGTTAGCTGGCGTAGGAGAGGAGATAGCAAAGGCAACTGGGTGGGGAAGAACTTTTGTGGGTACTATCTTACTGGCTATAGTTACTTCATTTCCTGAATTAGTCGTCTCCGTAACTGCCTTAAGGTTAGGGTCTATAGATTTAGCCTTTGGTAATATCTTTGGCAGCAATATGCTCAATCTCTTTATTATACCAATTACTGATATTGCCTATAGAGCTGGAGCAATATTGACTTTTGTTTCTCAGACTCATATATTGACTGCTTGTCTGGGAATATTTTTAACTTGTGTTGTTATTATTGGACTTATCAGGCGAGAAAAAAAGAGCATTCTTCATTTAAGCTGGGATACAATAGTGATGGTTTTAGGTTACCTTTTTGGTACATATATGTTATTTAGGTTAGGATAAAAAAACAATGCATAATCAATAAACATGGGGGTAAAAAATGAAAAAGAAAATTTCTTTAATTTTACCAGAGATAAAAAAGATACTAAAATTACCAGATAAAGAAGAAAGATTGAATAAACTCTTTTATGATATACATCCTCGCGATGTCTTCATTTTAGTAGAAGGATTAGACCCGGACAAAATTGCTCAGATAATTATAGCTTTGGGTATCCCAAATGGGATTGAAGTCTTTGAAGAATTCAAAATCCGTGATAAAAAGCGGATATTTGACCATTTCACGAGAGAGTGGATGGCAGATGTGCTTGAAGAGATGTCACCTGATGAGAGGGTTGATTTTATTAAAGACTTACCGAAAGAAGTAGCAGAAGATATTCTACCTCTGGTTGCTCAAGCGGAGCGTAATGATATTAAAAAATTACTTCAATATAAAGAAGAAACCGCTGGTTCCATTCTTACAACTGAATATGCTTCACTGCCTCCAGACATTACTGTCAAAGAAGCTCTTGAGAAGCTAAGATTTCAGGCTTTTGATAGAGAAACTATTTATTATATATATGTTATAAATCAGGAAAGAAGACTTTTAGGTTTTGTTTCTCTAAAAGATATTTTGGTGGCAAAGGCAAATAGGCTCATTCAAGATATTATGCATACAGATGTCATAAGTGTTAATGTGGACGAAGATAAAGAAATTGTAGCCAAAAAATTATCTGATTATGATTTTTTAGCTATTCCAGTAATAAATGGAGAAAATAAATTAGTAGGAATTGTTACAGTAGACGATGTGGTGGATATCGTACTTGAAGAGGATACAGAGGATATGTTGCATTACGGTGCTGCTGGCAGACACATAGATTATATGGGTTCAGGCCCATTTCGTACAGCCAGGCAGAGAATATTATGGCTTTTGGTTTTAGTGGTAGCAGGTTTTTTTTCTGGCTGGATTATGGAAAAATACGCATTTCAACTTCAGGCAGTAGTAGCATTGACTTTTTTCATTCCTCTGCTTATGGATACTGGCGGAAATGCCGGCACGCAATCATCAACTGTTATTATAAGGGGTCTTGCCACCGGGGAAGTAAAAATGAAGGATCTCCTAAAGGTATTTAAAAAGGAGTTCTTTACGGGACTTTTGATAGGTGTTATCATGGGAGTCCTTGCAACAGCGAGGGCCCTGATAATGCAGAGGGACCCTTCGCTTGGTATTACAGTTGGCATAGCGATGGTTGCTACAGTAATGCTTGCAACGAGCTTGGGTGCAATTTTGCCGTTGCTGTTTAAAAAACTAAAACTTGATCCAGCATTGATGTCTGCACCGTTTATCACAAGCATTGTTGATATTGTTACAATCTTTATATATCTACGGATTGCCATATTTGTTTTTAGGTAAAGAATAATAGAGAGGTGAATTTAAGTATTATGTCAATATCAAAAAGGGTAACTCTAATCGGCTCTTCGCCAACTCTGGCTATAACTGCTAAGGTAAAACAGATGCGACAGGAAGGGATTGATGTAATTGAGTTTGGAGCAGGTGAACCAGATTTTGATACTCCCACTCATATCAAAGATGCCGCCAAGAAAGCTTTAGATGAGGGTTTTACCAAATACACTCCATCCTCAGGGATGAAAGAATTAAAAGATGCGATTTGCAAGAAATTCGAAACTGATAATAATCTTAGCTATTCACCGGAGCAAGTTCTCGTCTCTTGCGGAGCAAAACATTCAATTTTTAATACTATTTTAACCTTATGCTCTGAGGGGGATGAGGTAATTTTACCTTCACCTTACTGGGTAAGTTATCCTGAGATGGTTAAAGTAGCCGGGGCAAAGCTTGTAATTTTGGAGACAACCCGAGAAAACAACTTTAAGATTTCGTCACAAGAGTTGATTGAAGCAATTACTCCAAAAACAAAACTATTAATTTTGAATTCACCTTCTAATCCTACTGGTATGATATATACTAAGGAGGAGCTTCTATTGATAAGTAATATTCTGATAGAGAAAGGTATCTTTTGTGTCTCAGATGAAATCTATGAGAAGATTATTTATGATGGAGAGAAACACATAAGTATCGCTTCCTTAGGAGATGAGGTTAAAAGGCTTACTATTGTTATAAATGGCGTTTCTAAATCCTATTCAATGACTGGCTGGCGCATAGGATATGCTGCAGGCCCAAAAGAAATTATTCAGGCAATGGGTAATTTACAGAGTCACTCAACTTCTAATCCTACCTCTATTTCCCAGAAGGCAGCTTTAGCTGCCCTGGAAGGGCCAGTGGATACCATTGACAATATGGTGGCTAAGTTTATTAAAAGAAGAGATTACATTGTGAAGAGATTAAATTCTATAAATGGAATTTTTTGCCTGAAACCACAAGGTGCCTTTTATATCTTTTCTGATATATCACAGGTTACAGGAAAGATCTTCCGAGAAGAGATGATAAAAGATTCAGTTTTTTTTGCTAAAGTTTTGTTAACCGAGGCTAATGTAGCCGTTATGCCTGGCTCTGTTTTCGGAATGGATAATAATCTGCGACTTTCTTATGCTACATCTATGGAGAATATAATAGAAGGTTTAAACAGGATTGAAAATATAGTGAAAAAAATCTTATGACTTGTGAGTATTTAGCTGTACTAATCTTGTGCAGTTGGAAGGGCGATTTTTCTTGACAAACAGAAAAGATTAGTGTATATTTAATCTGATCATGCGATAATGCATGAAAGAGTGTAAGTCTTGGGGCGCAAGAGAGGATAGATTTATCTGCCAGCAAATAGGTAAATTTTTAATCTGTGCATCCAAGGGTTTTTGTAGAGCCCTATAATTTTAAAGAGGAGGGTAGTTGATAATGGCAAAAGGAAAGGTCAAATGGTTCAGTAGCCAGAAAGGTTATGGATTTATTACTTCCGAATCAGGCAATGATGTATTTGTACATCACAGCGTGATTCAGGGTGATGGCTATAAGACCTTGGAAGAAGGTCAGGAAGTCGAGTTTGAAGTCCAGAAGGGACCTAAAGGCGAACAAGCCGCAAATGTAGTGAAATTGTAGCTTAACGAACAGAGAGGCGAGATATTTATAGCATTCTCTTATTTTAAGAGGCGGTGTCCCTATCCTTACTTTTACACGAAAACAAATGAGATGTATCGGATCTGCATCAATCTCTTTTTGCTCTAACGTGTTGCCCCAAAGCAAAAAGGGATAGGGTTTTTCGCCTTACTCAGGCTGTGGCATCCGTCTGCTGGAGAAGTAAGAGTTTGTTTGAAATCATAAAAAACATAGTTAAGGAGTTTGTTCTTATTGCCTATCTTTTCATTAAAAGCCTTTGGCTTTTTCTGGGAAGTGACTTTTAGCTTATCTCCAAATCGTTAGATATCTAAGAGTTCTTGTTTTATATAAGATTCATTGGACTATTAAATAACTGAGTATTTCTAATGGGGTAAACAGTTCTTCTAAGAAACTTCGGGATAAGTCTTGAGGCACAGTAGGAGCTTCTTGTTCATCTCTATTGTATTTTATAGTCAAAAGATAAAATCTTCTCAGTTCTTTATGTTCTTCTCAGTTCTTTGTTAAATAATAACTTATATTTTCGAAAATGGTAAAATAAGATTGGAGATTAACATATTACCATTAATGAAGCTAAATTTGACCATCAAACTTGTGTTTCTCTGAAACCTAAAAGACTTTATGACATTTTGTTCCATAAGTTTGGGTCTTGTTAAAGGAAAAACTGTGGCAGAAGTAATAATAAACAGAAAAGAAGATTTTGAAAGAGCATTTAGGCACTTTAAGATGCAGTGTAAAAGAGAGGGTGTCGTGAGAGAGTGCCGGGAAAGGCAGTATTATGTTAAACCATCCCTGAAGAAAAAAAGAAAGAGAAGCATGAGGGGAAAAGGTATACCCCGTTAGAAATTGATATTGGAGTGTCATTGGAAATAAAATTCTTTATAGATTCTAAAATACCTAAAAGGGAATTGGCTTAATTTGTTCTGCTTTTTTACTCCATGACAGGGCAAGGGCCTTATTGGGTTTACGGGTGAAGCCTGTATATGGTAAGAATGGTGAGATTATCCATTGAAGGAGGTGGGAGTTATGTTTAAACCAGTTAGTGAGTCGGATATAAGTAAGGCAATCATCAGCGAATTTAGCAGGTGGCTTGAGGATTATATCAAATCAGATGTAATTGTAGTTGGAGGTGGTCCGAGTGGATTAATGGCAGCGAAAGATTTAGCTAAGGTAGGATTTAAAACTTTGGTAATTGAGAGCAATAACTATCTTGGAGGAGGTTTCTGGATTGGTGGATATTTAATGAATACTTTGACCTTTAGGGCTCCAGCAGAAAAAGTCCTTGATGAACTGAGGATACCTTACAAAGAGGTAAAAAGTGGTTTGTTTGTCACAGATGGTCCGAATGCCTGTGCAAAGCTTATATCTTGCGCTTGCGATGCAGGTGTTAAAATTCTGAATATGACTAAATTTGATGATGTGGTCTATCGAAATAAAAAAGTAGAAGGTGTAGTTATAAATTGGACACCAGTATCAGCTTTACCAAGACAGATTACCTGCGTTGATCCTATTTCTTTAGAGTCTAAAGTTGTTATTGATGCTACCGGTCATGATGCTTGCGTTTGTCGAAGTTTAGAAAAAAGAAATCTTTTGAAATTAGCAGGCTTTGGCCCAATGGATGTTAATATTTCCGAGGATTTGGTAGTAGAAAAAACCGGACAAATCCATCCAGGTTTAATAATAACTGGCATGGCAGTTTCAACAGTTTTCGGGATACCTCGCATGGGACCAACATTTGGTGGAATGTTACTTTCAGGGAGAAAAGCTGCTCAGGAGATAGTAAAAATATTGTCTAAAGAAGATACTATTTTAGAATCCATAAGCGCCACAAAGTAGGAAATACCCCAACCTGTAATATAAATAAATAGACCCACGAGTGCTGCTACGCTTATGGTGCCATTTGTTCCGCTTCTTGCGGTATAGAATTGCCTCTCGTTCTCGATAAGATATGGGACGAGAGGTAATTTTTTTGTTATAATTAAATAAGGCAATTTAAGAACTCATTTTAAAACCTGCAACGCAGAAGGGAGTAGCAGACTTCATAGTTTTGGAGTAGCAGACTTCAGTCTGCGTTATATTTAAAGATGAGTAAATATATTTTTGCTACTTTCCAAACTACACAATTAGTTATGGAAGTAAAAGATATTTTAGATGAGGAACATATAGAGGGGGAATTGATTCCGAAACCTATAGGATTGGGTGCTGGATGCGGTATCGCTTTAAAATATAAACAAACAGATAGCCATAAAGTTTCTTCTATATTAAGGGCAAAAACTATCGAAATAGCCGGTTTTTATCCATTTCCTTATCCAGGAAAAAAAGGAGGGAGAAAAATGGTCAGGAGAATATATTTAGACCACAATGCTGCTACTCTTGTTCATCCTTTAGTATTGGAAGCTATAATACCATATTATGGAGAAATCTTTGGCAATGCTTCCAGTTTTCACTCTTTTGGCAGGGAGGCAAGAAAAGCTATAGATATGGCAAGAGAAAGAATAGCAGATTTTATTGGGGCATCTCCGGAAGAGATAGTATTTACTTCGGGAGGGACAGAGTCGAACAACTTTGCTATCAAGGGCATAGCAAGTGCATGTGAGAAGAAAGGTAGAAATATCATTACTTCTTCTGTTGAACATCATGCCGTTTTGAATGTATGTAAAGAATTAGAAAAGAGAGGTTTTAAGGTAACCTTCTTGCCAGTAGATAAATTTGGATTAGTCGATCCAGAAAATGTAAAAAAGGCAATTAATGATGAGACTATTTTAATTACTGTAATGCATTCTAATAATGAGGTGGGAACTATAGAGCCAATTTCTGAGATAGGGAAAATTGCTAAAGAGAAAAGAATACCTTTTCATACAGATGCTGTGCAGTCAGTGGGGAAGATACCTGTTAATGTAGATGAGCTGAATGTAGATTTGTTGTCACTATCAGGACATAAGCTTTATGGTCCTAAAGGAATAGGTGCGCTTTTCATTCGTAAGGGTACAAAGATAAATTCTTTAATCCAGGGTGGTCATCACGAAAGAAACCGTAGAGCTGGAACAGAAAATGTCCCTGCTATTGTTGGATTAGCAAAGGCGATAGAAATAGCTTTTTTAGGGATGAAATCCGAAAATGAGAAAATAAAAGTTTTACGGGATGAACTTGAGAGAGGAATTAAAGAAAAAATAGACAATGTTTATTTAAATGGGCATCCTACCGAAAGGCTTCCTAATACATTAAATATGAGTTTCGAGTTTATTGAAGGTGAATCTATAATCCTCAGCTTGGACCTTGAAGGTATTGCTGTTTCTACTGGAAGTGCCTGCACTTCGGGGACGTTAGAGCCTTCACATGTGC
>CAYOMG010000044.1:0-7640 GCA_964404995.1 uncultured Planctomycetia bacterium
TTTTTGATTCTTCCCTGTGCCCTTTAGGGTATAAGATATAACTTATGATATTAAAACCTGTGCCCTTTTAGGGTATAAGATACAAAAATTTAATGCGTTATCTTTAAGATACACACTTCTCTACCACAGGTAGAGATTTGAGAGCTCTGTAGATTTTTAGACTTTTTTAGAGCTATCTAAAAAATAATCCATTAATTTATAACCATCTTTAAAATATATCTTACTTTGGAGAGATTGTTTTTCATTAAATGCATATATATTGTCAGCTTTGATTCCGGCTCCTGCCATAGTAAAACAGACTGGTTTGTCTGTATGAGTCCTTAAGCTTATAGGAGTAGGGTGATCAGAAAGTGCTAAAATCCTTATATTGTTTTTTTCCTGCATAATTTTTAAAAATTCCCCCGCAATGAATTTGTCAAATCGTTCAATTGCAAGTATCTTTTCCCTTAAATCTGCATTATGCCCTGCTTCATCGATAGATTCTACATGGATAATTAAGAAATCTACACTTGAAAGCGCAGTAAGACCAAATGAGGCTATCCCTTGGTAATCGGTATCATAATAACCTGTCGCTCCAGGAACATCTATTATTTTAAATCCTATGAGCTTCCCTATGCCATTTATTAAATCTACTGCTGAAATCACAGCTCCTTTCAATTTGTATTTATCAAAAAACTTTGGCATATTTGGCCGTATCCCTTGCCCCCACAACCAAATCATGTTAGCTGGATTTTCTTTTAAATCAATTCTTATTCTGTTTATTTCATGTGTTTTTAGAAGCTCCTTAGATTCAAACATTAATTCTTTAAGGAATTCTGCATCATCGCCTTTAGGTAAGAACTTTTCAATATTTTTCTCAATTATATCATGAGGGGGTATACACCTTGCATTTTCCCCAATACCAGAAACTAACATAATATGCCTGTAGCTTATTCCGGGAAAAAACTTTACTCTTTTATTTTTACTTAGATTTTTATTTATGTATTCTATTAATATCCTTGCTTCTTTTGTAGAGATATGTCCTGCACTATAATCCATCATGCGGTTTGATTCAACAGTAACTAAGTTACAACGGAAGGCTATCTCACCTGGTTTTAAACTTATTCCAATATTTGCTGCCTCTAAAGGACCTCTCCCAGTATAATACTTTACTGGGTCAAACCCTAAGACAGAAAAACAAGCTACATCGCTGGCTGGAGTAAAACCTTTTGGAACTGTTCTTAATCTTCCCACTATGCCAATCTTAGCCATTAAATCCATATTAGGGGTTTTAGCCGCTTCCAAAGGTGTTCTTGCATATAAATCCCTTATAGGAAGATCGCACATACCATCTGCAACTAAAAGTATATATTTCATGTTTAATGAGTCCCGACGTATCGTCGGGACGAATTAACCCCACCATTGATTCAGTAACTGGGTGAATTTAACTAACATCCGCCAACGAACTCGCCAAAAAACCAGGCAAGCTCGCCAATTATTATGACAAGCTTTGGGTGGATGGACTCCATTTAAGTGTAACACAGATGAACTAACACGTCAATATTTAATCATAATTGCACAAATTACACACTTTAAGCAAGACTTGTTTTGTGTAATTTATCCACTGTGGAAAATAACCTTCAAAAATATCAAGCTACAGTGGACAATCTTAACTGAGCATTTACGATTCTTCTAAACATCTAACGGGTTTACACCGACCAACCCTGTTTCCCAATAAGTGGAACGAATGCGCATTCCATAATATCTATTTTTATAATTCGATTCTTCTTTTTTCTAATCAAAGTAAGCATCTGAGAAAAACTACTGCCAATAGGAATTATTATTTTTCCACATTCATCTAACTGTTGAACTAAACTTTCTGGAATATCAGGAGATGCAGCTGTAACTATAATAGCTTGATATGGAGCACATTCTTCCCAACCCAGAGTTCCGTCTATTTGTTTTATTTTTACATTTGTATAGCCTAACTGGTCTAATATTTTTTTTGCATTATTTGCCAACTGTCTGTGCCTTTCAGCAGAATAGACCATTTCTGCCAACTCTGTTAAAATTGCCGTTTGATATCCTGAACCGGTACCTATCTCAAGAACTTTTTCATTCCCTTCAAGATACAGCTTTTCTGTCATAATCGCTACCATATAAGGTTGAGAAATTGTCTGTCCACAACCAATGGGTAACGGACCATCGTTATATGCTAAATTCTTCACATCATCTGGAACAAATTTATGCCTTGGGATTTTACGCATCACTTTCAAAACTCGAGAGTCTTTTATGCCTCTTGAAATTAACTGATTTTTAATCATTAACTCTCTTAATTTATCAAAATCCATAAATTTTTTTAGTGGTACCATGAAATTATATTTCTCACAGATTTTCTATGAACGATGTCTATCTGCGCTAATTGCGAGTATTTATGTCTGTTCTAATCTTGCGCTATCGGCCGAAGATCGATTTTCCTTGCTTAAACTTAGCCTTATTAATAATTTTATAAATCTTAAAGTATCAAGAATGGGATTTATTTTACTAATTTCATTTTTGTAAATAGTCTGGATAGGAACAGATTCTATTTTATAACCTAACTTAGCAGTTTTTATTATAATTTCTGATTCAATTTCATAATTTGAACTCTCAATTTTTAAATTTCTTATGAGTCCCCTCTTTAATAGTCTAAATCCACATTGCGAATCAGAAACATGTTGACCGATGATTCTTGATATAATGCAAGACATAATTTTGTTTGTGTGCCTTCTGATTCTTGGCATATTATGTGGATTTTCCATCCTGTTACCTAAAATCAACAAAGCAGAGCTATCTTTAGAAAATTTTATAATTTTTATTAAATCTTCTGATGTATGCTGACCATCTGCATCCATAAGAACTACTGCATCAAAATCTCTATCCTTGATTAAATTTAATCCCTGTCTTATGCATTTTCCTTTGCCTTCGTTAAATTTGTGTCTAATCAGTAAAACTTGTAATGATTGTACTATGTCCGCTGTATTATCAGAAGAGCCATCATCAATTACTATTATATCCTGTATATTTTTATCCCTTATATCTTGAATAAGTTTTCCTATATTATCCTCTTCATTATATGAAGGTATAATCACACATACTCTCAAATTATGCTCTCCTACTTTTTAAATACATAGGGCGTCACAAAAGTGCCGCCTATGTAATCTTTTCAAAATCTGTGTAAGCAAGGACGAAACGATTTTTCTGCCTGCCACGCTAATCGTGGTCTGCCGACGGGCAGGTGTGAAGCTCTATCTAAATGTTATCCTGGATTCGGTGTGAGTAAAAAACCCCTTTATATTCCTTTTATGCCTTATTACAATCAAAACAGATATTATGATTGTAAATATCACTACGCCAATAGGAGCTCCTAATATAGCCGTAGCTACAGGAATAGAAACAGAAGATACTATAGATGCTAAAGATACATACCTTGTAAGAAGAAATGTAATTAGCCACACCCCCATGCCTATTAACAAAACTGGAAAATTTATTCCTGCTATTACTCCCGCTGAAGTAGCAATTCCTTTACCTCCACGAAATTTTAAGAATACTGACCAATCATGACCACAAATACAACTGAGTCCTGAAAAAATCTTAAAAGTAATGAGTTCCGGAGAAAAAGTTTTGGTGTAGAAAAAAGTTGCTACAAATAAAACTGCTATAAGTCCTTTTCCTATATCTACAATAAGCGTAACAAGTCCAGGAATTGCTCCTAATACCCTAAAGGCATTAGTTGCTCCTACATTTCCACTACCAAAATTCCTTATATCTATATTTTTTTTTATTTTACCTAATAGAAAACTTGTGGGAAAAGAACCTATCAAAAATGAAGTTAAAATACTAAGAATTAAATAAAACATAAAAATATTTCTCTTAGAACACAGATTTTCGCAAATAAAATATCATCTGTTTTTATTAAGCCTTCCCCCTATATTTAATTCTTACAGGGATACCAAAAAGACTTAACTTCTCAATTAATCTATTATTTATGTAAATCTTATAATCATTCTTTATAACATCTGGAAAATTAGTAAATATATGGAATTCAGGAGGCATAGTTCTAACCTGAGTGATATAGTAAAAATTTAACTTTTTTCCATCTTTAGATTTTGGAGAATTCAACTCAATTATTTTTTTTAATATTTTATTAAGCAAGGATGTAGAAAATTGTTTTCTCCAAAGCATATACGTATATTTAGCAATATCCAAACTTTTATTCACATTTAAACCATTCAAACAAGAAGTAAATATTATGGGAATATGCACTGTGAAGTTAGCCTTTCTCTTTATAAGTGTTTCATACTCTTTAGCATCAATGGTCCCTTGCACTAAATCCCATTTATTTGCAAGCAAAATTAAACCTTTTCCTGCATGTTGTACTATTCTCATTATTCTCATATCATCCTGAGTCAACCCTTCCCATGCGTCTATAATAACTAATGATATATTTGAGGCTTTTATAGCCTTCACGGAACGAGAAATTCCATACATAT
This sequence comes from uncultured Planctomycetia bacterium, assembly GCA_964404995.1. Lineage (GTDB taxonomy): Bacteria > Omnitrophota > Gorgyraeia > M55B152 > CAYOMG01 > CAYOMG01. The sequence goes on from CAYOMG010000044.1 coordinate 4,512, forward strand.
CAAGTTCTTCTTTAACTTTACGTTTATGCCTTATCCCAGCGGTATCCACAAGAAGAAATTCATCAGAGCCCTGTTTCAAATATGCATCTACCGCATCCCTTGTGGTCCCGGGGGTTTTATTTACAATAACTCGCTCTTGTTTTAAAAGTATATTTAAAAAAGTGGATTTTCCAACATTTGGCCTTCCAACAATAGCAATTTTAATTAATTTATCCTGGCTTGATTCGGTTATAGATATCTTTGGAAATTCCTTAACTATATCATCCAGCATATCTGCAACTCCACTGCCGTGGAGAGAAGATACAGCATATGGCTTACCTAAGCCCAATTTATAAAACAGAGTTTTTTCTTTTTCTAATTCTTGATTATCTGCCTTGTTTACAACTAAAAACACTGCCTTACTCTTCTTCCTAAGAAGTTGAACAATCTCCTCATCCAATGGTAAGATACCATCTCTTACATCACATAAAAAGATTATAAAATCAGCTTCTTCTATAGCTAATTCTGCCTGTTTTTTTACAAGTTTTGCAATATCCCTGGAACCATGATAACCTATCCCCCCTGTATCTATTATTTGGAATTTTTTATCCTGCCAGTCAACCTCAGCATAAATTCTATCTCTTGTAACTCCACTTATCTTATCTACAACTTGTTTTCTATATCCTACTATACGATTAAAGAGAGTAGACTTACCTACATTCGGTCGGCCAATAATTGCTATCGTGGAAATCTGTAATAAGTCATATTGCATAGTATTAAATAACTATGTGTATTTCCTGCCTGCCACAGGCCACGCTTAGCGTGGCAGGCAGGGATTTTTTCTCTCGTTCGCTCGCTACCTTCTACTCTTTACTTATTCTAATCTAACTCAGGCTAATGAATTAATAGTTTTACACCCTTTTCTTAGATAGTCTATACCTGAAAGAATGGTAAATAGCACAGCTATATTCCATATTATAAAACTATAAGCAAAATGTGATAATACCGCTATAATGGTTGCCATTTGAAAAAATGTAGTGAGCTTGCCAAGTTTTGTCGGAGAGATTTTCAAATCACACTGCAACAATAACAGAATTCCAGCACCTATAAGCAAAATTGCATCGCGACTTACGACTATAATTGGAATCCATGGAGGTAAACGTAAATCTTGCGGCAGGGTTTTTGTTACGGAAAGACTAATAAATGCCACTATCAACAATAATTTATCTGCTATTGGGTCTAAGTAGGTACCTAATTATGTTCTTTGTGACTTTACGCGGGCAATGTAACCATCTATAACATCAGTTATAACAGCTAACCCAAAAATGGATAAAGCTACAAGCCTCAAATAATCTTTGTCTTGGGAGTAATATACTATACAAACGACAAATAATGGGATAAGTAAAATTCTCAATATAGAGAGTTTATTAGCCAAATTCATATAATAATTATATCATACAAATCTTACAAAAGGTAATGCTCAAGATTAACTTTTCTCAAATTATAACACATCTGTTTTCATCGCAATATCCTTATGCGCGTTAGCGGCCAGTATATCAAAAATGCTCTACCTACTACATTTTCTCGCGGAATAAGCCCCCAGAACCTGGAATCCATAGACGCAGAACTATTGTCGCCTAATACAAACAAGGCATCTTCAGTAACATAAACAACTGCTCCTTTTTTACCATAAGGACCCCTATTATAATAATAAATTTTTTTAAATATTGGTGGTTCTTTTAGAATTTCGTCATTAACAAAAATATTGCCAGATTTTATCTCAATCCTGTCTTCTTCTTTTGCAATCAATCTTTTAATAAAATTTTTCTCTTTATTACCTGAATGATGTCTAAAAACAATGACTTCTCCTATTTCAGGTTCTCTAAATTTATAACTTATTTTATTGACTAATATTCTGTCTCCTTCAACAAGTGTAGGTCTCATGGAGCCTGTGGGAATTTTAAAAGCTTGGAAAAAAAATGTCCTTATAATAAGAGCAAGTATTAAAGCAATTGCTATTGATTCTACCCATTCTCTTATTTGGGACTTGATTTTCTTTTTCATAGTATATAATTTTTCTCTATTCTCTGATTTTTTGCCAAGCCATATTCTTTCTAACTCTTTAGTAATTTGACTCGCTTTGGTTTTGGAAAAATTCAATTTCCCATAAGATTCTTGATATTCATCTGATGTATTTTTTTTATTAGAATCACGCAGCCTGGAGGCTCTTTCCATAAAATCCTTACAAAACATTACTTTATAAACCTTGGATTTTACAAGTAATCTTATTTGTTTGTCATCAGTTACTACTATAATACACTTTGAATTTTTACAATTTGAGACCATCTTTACGATTCTTTCATCTGCTGATTCCTGGTTTGAAAATATTACATTAATATTAGATCCCAAGTTGGCAGGATAGGTATCTGAATACCCATCAAATACTACAGTTACTTGATTACGTAAACTACCAAATGGTCTAAAAAATAGTAATAATTTTATAAATTCTTCCCTGCTCCCGGAAATTCTTTTCCCGGTGATATTAGTAATTTGTTTCATTAAATTATACCCATCAATTATATAATGTAAAGACATCTACTTATTATATTGTTTATAATATTTATCTATTAATTTATTTATTTTATTGCGTTGTTCGTCATATCTTTCGTATTTTAAAAATTTCCACACTTTTAGTTCAGCTCCATGTAGAATAAATAAAGGGTTAAGCTCTTTTAGCTTATTAGCATTATCTATAGAATTCTTAATCATTTTTATCTGAGACTTTATAAGTTCTTTGAAGCTTGAATGCACTCTTTCATCTTCCATAAGAATATCTATATCCTCAGGAATAAGTGGTATTGAATTTATGCTAAATAAATTAGTTATTGTATATTTATCATCAATAGTAAAAAGAATTTCTAAAATTTTGTATCCTATTGGATATTTTATTCTATATTTTGGATATAAAACTTTTGTTATAAAATCTGATAAACCTTCAGCTAATATAGTATAAACATATACGAATATATCAGGACATTCATAAGTCTCCTGAATAAAATGCACCAATTCTCTTAGAATAGATGTCTCCGGGGCATCTTTTCGTTTCAATAGTATTAAATTAGGGTATCCCTGAGTAGCAAAAATCTCTCT
>CAYOMG010000045.1:0-7630 GCA_964404995.1 uncultured Planctomycetia bacterium
AATCTGAGCAGATCTTAAAATCCCGATATTAGTAATTGCTTCAGCAGATTTACCTCTTGCTACAACTCTTAAATATTGTGGAATAGCTAAAGCTGCTAATACACCAATGATAATTACTACCATAAGTATCTCTAAAAGAGTAAAACCTTTTTTCTTTTTTAAAATATTCACTTACCTTTCACCTCCTCAATGAGCACATAACTTACGGAAGCGGAGCTGACGTAAGTTATAGGTGCGAATTGATCCCGATAGCTGCAAGTAGATTTTGTAGAAATCTACGCAGCGTCTTGCTATCGGGATACATCCTTTCAATGAGCACATAACTTACGAAAGCGAAGCTGACGTAAGTTATAGGTGCAAGTTAACCCCGATAGCAAAACACTTCAAAAATTTATTCTAAATTTTTTCGTAGCTATCGGGGTAAATTCAGACATAGAACTTATGTTCGCTCATTTCATTCGCTCCATAAGTTCTGGCTTCATTTAAATTCCACCAAAAGTTGCTCTCGTAAATATAGGTAGAAACATAGAAGTTACAATCACACCAACAATTAAGCCTAAAACTACTATAACCAAAGGTTCTATTATTGAGGAAAGTCTTGAGACAAAAGTATCTATTCTATCTTTATAAAAACTTGAAATCTTCTCAAGCATCCGCCCCAACTCTCCGGTTTCTTCTCCAACACTTATCATCTGAACTACCATTGGCGGAAATACCCCGCTGGCAGCTAATGGTTTAGCCATCTCTCCCCCAGCTCTTATATTTTCTTTAACTACCTCCAGAGCTTTTTCCACCAGTTTATTTCCTGTAGTTCTTCCAATAATGGTTAATCCATATAGAATAGGCACTCCGCTCCTTATAAGAACACTAAGACCACTTGCAAAACGTGAGATGGATATATTCTGAAAAAAACTGCCGAATATTGGAATACGAAGGATTAATCCATCCAGATGCAACCTGCCTTTATCTGTTTTTATATATCTATACAATAAATAGCCAATTATGATAGTAAATAATATAACCAATGGTAGCCCACGACGAAAATTATTACTGATTGAAATTACAATTCTAGTAAGAAAAGGAAGTTCCATGCCAAAACCCAAAAATAAACCTTCAAATATAGGCACAAGGAAAGTAATAAAAATTAAAATGGCTCCTACTGCTACTACCATTACTATTGAAGGGTATATTAAAGCAGATACTGCCTTACTTCTCAAAGAGCCAATCATATCTGAATAATCTGCTAATTGATTAAGCACAAAAGGTAACTGTCCACTTGCTTCACCAGTTTCAATTAGATTTATCCATATATCAGCAAATATCTTAGGATATTGAGCTAAAGATTTATGAAAAGTTAAACCTGATTCAATATTTCGAATTATATCTGCAAGAGCTATCTTCAGTCGTTTACTTTCAATCTGCTGACTTAAAACATTTAAACCACGCACAAGGGTTATGCCGGCATCTAATAAAACAGCTAATTGCCTTGCAAAAAGTGTTAAGTCTTCTATGCTCACTCCCCGGTGCATTCTACCATAGCTTATCTTTGTAAGTTGCGGCATCTGTTTAGCTTCAATTACTGATATTACTACATACTCTTTTTCCTGTAATTTTGTTACAAGTTCATCCTGATCAGAAGCTTCAAGATTTCCGGTGTCAACTTTTCCATTTTTATTTCTTATTGTATAGATATAATTAGGCATTTTTAAATTCAGAAATCAGAAGTTTCATATGCTTCATGTCGCAAGCTACAAGACACAAGTTGCAGACCTCAAGAGTCAAAGCTTGAAGCTTGAATCCTGCAGCTTGAAGCTTGAGACTTGTAGCCTGTAGCGTGAAGCCTGAAGCCAGTAATCTGTCTTCTGTCCTCTGCCTTCTGTCTTCTGCTTTTTAGATAGTCAATGTAACCCTACCTACCTCTTCAACACTGGTTATCCCTTTTTCAACTTTTATAACTCCGCTTTCCCATAACGTCCGCATACCTTGTTTTTGAGCCTCTTCTCTAATAACATCTATAGGTACTTTCTGACAAATAAACTTACGTATGCTTTCATTAATCTGGAGTATCTCAAATATTCCACATCTTCCTTTATATCCTGTCATATTGCAATATTCACAACCTTTAGCGCGATATATTAGATCTGATTTTATCTTTATTCCTTTGAAAATATCAAGAGGAGGTTCATATCCCTGTTTGCATTCAGGACACAATTTTCTAATCAATCTTTGAGCTATTACCAAGTTTAATATAGAACCCAACAAAAAAGATTCAATTCCAATATCAAGAAGCCGCGTGATTGCACCTGAGGCGTCATTAGTATGAACTGTGCTAAAAACTAAATGCCCTGTCAAGCTTGCCCTAACGCATATCTCGGCAGTTTCTAAATCTCTCACTTCTCCAACAAATATTATATCAGGGTCTTGTCGTAAGAAAGATCTCAATCCATTAGCAAAAGTCAATCCTATCTGTGGCTTTGCCTGAACTTGGTTTATACCATCAAGTCGATATTCTACAGGTTCCTCAATGGTTATAATATTTTTATCAGGTGATTTAACTTCATTTAAAGCAGCATATAAAGTTGTAGTTTTCCCGCAGCCTGTAGGCCCAGTCAGTAACATAAGTCCATATGGTGCCTTAATGACTTCTCTGAAAATCTCATATTCATCTTTTTCAAAACCAAGGTATTTTAAATCTAAATGTATTCTACTCTTATCTAAAATTCTTAAAACTACTTTTTCACCATAGACAGTAGGAATAGTAGAAACCCTTAAATCTATCATTCTATCTTCAATCTTCACTATAAAACTCCCATCTTGAGGTAATCTTTTCTCAGCAATATCAAGCTTTGAAAGAATCTTTACCCTTGAAACAATAGCAGTATGAAGATGACTTGCAGGCGATGTAATTTCTCGTAATACTCCATCTATCCTGTATCGCAAGCTCAGCTTATCTCTAACCGGTTCTATGTGAATATCACTTGCCCCCTCATCAATAGCTTGTTTAAGAATAAGATCCACTAATTTTACCACCGGAGCTTCTTCAGCCTTAGCTATTAGTTTATCTAAACTTAATTTATCTTCTTCCTTTTTTTCCTCTTCTTCTAGTACAGTTTCAATACTGCTCTCTTTCTTCTTCTCGTGCTTATAACTCTCTTTTATAGCATCTCTAAGCAAGCTATCTTTCCCATACAAATTATCCAGACCTCTCAAAATCTCTGATTTTGTAGTTATTAGAGAATTTATTTCGCATCCCGTCATCTTTTTCAAATTATCTAATGTTAACAAATCTAAAGGATCAACAAATGCTACAGTTATAGAATTGAAATGCTTGTAAATGGGTAAAAGTAGATGTTTTTTAGCAAATTTTGCAGGAATTAGATTATGTAATCTTTGTTCAATTGTCTTTTTAACATCAATTTGAGATAAAGATATATATGAAATATCTAACTGTTTCGATAAATTCAAGGCTAAATCCTTCTCTGATATATAGCCTAATTTTATTAAACACTCACCAAGTCTTTCTTCAGTCTCTTTCTGAACCTGCAAAGCTTCATTTAGCTGTTCTTTTATTATTAGACCATCTCTCATCATCAATTCACCTAATCTGATTTTACCCTTACGCATAATAAAACTCCTTGAAATTTACGTTTATATTATTCTTACCGCATAGGAAAATATAAGATTGTATATCTTTATGTTGCCAGTGTCACTTATAACAGTACTATGTTAAAATTTAGTCTTTTTTTGATTCTTCCCTGTGCCCTTTAGGGTATAAGATACACACAGATAAAAGAAAGATACACACTGATATCGACGGGAGAATATCTGTGTGCATCCTAAGAATATCTGTGTGCATCCACTTTTAACAAAGTCCTAATATAAGCATATAGTTACTCATTTGGGGCAAGGAACTTCGTAAGGAAAAATCCTGAGTTCGCCAACAAAGTTGGCGACCGAAGTTTCTTGTGAAAGATTAAGGACCAACAAGCTCATCTAAAACTGACCTAATCTCTTCTCCACGCGTACGGGAAGGAGGGATAGATTCACGGACGATATCTTCCATTTTTGTTATCACATGTTCTTGCATAACTATATGTGGTGTCACAAAAACCATAAGGTGAGTTTCTTTTTTTTCTATTTGCTCACTTCTAAATAAAAATCCCAAAATTGGTATATCACCTAATAGTGGAACTTTTCTATAAGTTTCAATTGATTCAGTGGATTTCAAACCACCAATAACAACCGTTTCGCCATCTCTTACCATAACTTTCGCACTTGCACTTCTTCTCTTGGGATCTCTTGTATCAGGGTCTATTCTAGAAACTTTAGTTCGACTCACTTCAGGCTCTATAAGCATAGTAACAAAACCTTCTTCATTTATTGTGGGAGTAACATTTAAAATAGTACCCACTTCCTGTCTCTCGAATGCATGTGTTATTCTTCCTGTCACAGGATCCACAGTCTCTATTCTTGCTATAGATTCCTCTGTCATAATACTAATAGTTGCGGTTTCATTATTTAAGGTAAGTATCCGAGGGCGTGCCAGAAATCTTGCTTCCCCTTCTCTTTCCATAAATTTCAGAATTGCCCTAAGTTCACTTGCAGAAAATATACCTAACGTTACTTCACGAGCAACGTCTTTAGTTAATCTATCTGGGAAGGGAAAACCTGTAGTTCTCCTTGGTCCGCTAAATGTTAAAATTTCTCCAGTTAGACCACCCCATTCAGTTCCTATAAATCTAGCCATATCCATTGTGGTTTCTATTATTTCTGCTTCAATCATAACCTGTGGAGTCATAGTGTCAAGTCTTGCTATAACTTTTTCTATTTGTAGAAACTGAATAGGTATATCTTTAATAATAAGAGAGTTTGTTCTTTTATCTACCATTATTTTGCCATGTTCACTGAGCATTCTTTCAATAATTTCCTTTATGTTACTTTCACTTTCTTCTTTCACTCTTGCATAATTCAAAGTGTAAATTCTAGTTATAGTATCTATTTCTGGTACATCAGCCTCTCTTACTATGAAAATCTCACTGACAGGCTCTCGTTCATAAGTTAAATTGTTAGCTCTAAGAATACTGTTTAATGCATCTTCAGCAGAAACATTTTCAAGATAAAGCGTTACAGTTCTATCCTCTATTTCTTCGCTAGCGATGAAATTCAAACCTGACTGAATAGAAAATATTTTTAAAACATCTTTCAAGTTTGCATCTTTAAAATCCATACTTATGCCTTCAGATTGAAACTGTCTTTCTTGAGCGAAAAGAATTATTGGACAAATCAGAAAAAAACCAATAAATAAAAATATCATTTTTTTAAAGTACATATTTACCTCCTTTAATGAGCCTCACACCAATGTATTGGTGTGGAGACAAATTCAGACATACGCCCGCCATTAATTCGGTGGCGGGTAGACTTCATTTCTATTCCAATATAAATCTCTCGCCTCTATACAATAAAATAACTGCTCCCCTTCTTATATCTAATATTTTAACACCTGAAACAACATCGCCAACAGAGACGACAGTATTGTTAACAATTGCAGTCGGTCTTCTCCCTCCCCATAGAACCCCTTGCAATGCAAGTCTCGGACGAATAAATTCATCCTCTGCTATGTGTCTTGGAATAAGCATTCTTAAAGGATCCCTAAATCTATCACCTGTATATTCTAAAGACCAGGACCTATTATTAGAAATAGTAAGAAATAAAGGAATTATTGTAAGTATTATTATGATGATTTTATTAAATCTCATTTGCTAATACATAAATCCCAATTTCAAATACTACCAATAAGTACCAAATTTGGTAGTATTGAGATTTGGAAATTATTTGGGATTTGGTAAAACCCTATTCAACTAAATACATTGTACTAATTGTGAAAATTATATCAGCCAACATTTCACCTGCAGGATTAAATACCTGTCGTCCAGCAAATAAGTCTGCTCGCACCTCATCTCTCCGCTCAATCATTGGACGTTTTTCTAAAATTCGTGAACCTAAACTCTGAAGTTTCATTTCATCTACCTTTATAAATTTTTCTGAACTTTCCAATTTGCTAACGAACCTACCGAGCTGGTGATATGAACCAGTAACTCTTAATGTAATAGGTAAAATTGCATGGAACCTTCTCTTTTTTATAGGCTGTGGTTCAATAATATGTATATCCAGATTTGCCCGGCGGGCAACCGAAGTTATCTCAGATACTATCCAGGGAATATCTCTTCCTACAGGAATTCTGTCTTTATACTTTTGCATTTCTAATTGAATTTTCATTATCCTAGTGTGAATTTCAGTTTTTCTTTGTTCTGTTTCTAATCTTGCTTGCGTCTCATCTATTTTATCAATCTGGCGAGTATATACATTATGCCCAATAAGCAAAAATGAAATAAAAATTAGTGTAGCTAAAATTATATTAGTTTTTAAGTCAAATTTCATAGCTATTCACATTGTTATGAGACCTTTAAAAAATATAATACAAACCACAAGATTAACACAGAAAAGGATTTAATATCTAATTTTTTAATTTTAAGTCTTAAGCTTGTACTCAGTGGTTGAGATTTTATCAGAAATATCATTAATAACAAGATATACTGAATTCAACAATATCAAAACCACCTATCTTCATTCTTTCTAAGGAGATGAGCTCAATTTCAGAGAAACCCTCAAAAAATACAGAATCTTGTTTAAGATTAGATATAAATCTATTCACTAATTCAATTTCTTCAGCTTTATCTTCTGTATATATCATTCCTCTAATTAATAATCGTCTCCTAGCCCTATCATCTTCTGTAAAAATCCTCATGGAATTAAGCCAAACTTTATCTGGTAAAAGTGCAGGCAAACGACTAAATTTATGCGTCCAGTAAAATCTATCATCTATTTTATTTCTTAATAATTTTCTCTTTTCTCCTAAATTATCTTGTATTATTATAAGCTCTTTCTTGGAAAGTGGGCCAAATTCCAATCCAAGCGTTTCTCTTTTTAATATTATAGATTGAATCTGTTCATTAACATTTAATATTTGTGACTGCATAACAGTGTAGAGAATAATCAAACTTATACAAAAAGTTGCTGTTTCAACAATTAAAAATCTGGGAACTTCTCTTTTGTGAATAATCACACTCGGGATTTTTGTTACCAACATGGGGATATAAATTAATACTTACTGGTATTTTTACAGCTGGGTTGAGTGCTAATCCTAAAGCAACAAGAATATTTAATGAAAAATCTTTACTGGGAATATTAATTTTTTCGATAAGAGTTGGTGATTTAACTGGCATTATAAGATCTTTAGATAGCAACTTCATCCATTCTTTATCCTTATCGTCTTGACTCATAAATATTAACTCTGTAATAGATTCGTTTGGAAATTGTTCATAATAGTACTCAAGAGATAATTGTAACTCCCTCAAAAGATTTTCATAATTAGGAGAAGCTGATTTTTCCTGCCCTGTTTCTTCCTCTTTTTTTCTTGAGCTGATTGAAAAATCACGGATTAAATATCAGACTGATGGAAAGGGAGCCATCACCGAAATTCTGGCTAAAGAACCAGAAAATACTTATGTAATGATTGCTTCAGAAAATATGAATACTCGGGGCATGGGAGCTAGTCAAACCCAGTCCCACC
>CAYOMG010000046.1:0-7598 GCA_964404995.1 uncultured Planctomycetia bacterium
AATATGAGAGAGGAAATTATTTGTGCAGGTTTTGGTGGACAAGGCATAATGGTTATGGGTAGACTTTTAGCATACTCTGCTATGCGTGCTGGATTAGAAGTTACCTGGATGCCTTCCTATGGAGCGGAAGTAAGAGGAGGAACTGCACATTCAATGATAGTTATTTCTGATGCCTCTATTGCTTCTCCGTTAGTAAGTAGGCCAACGAGTTGTTTGGTAATGAATCAACCTTCATTAGAGAAATTTGAGGAAAAAGTTGTTCTTGAAGGGCTTATGATTTTAAATAGCTCTTTAATAGAATTAAGACCTAAAAGAAAAGATATCCATATAATAAAAATTCCTGCTACTGAGATTGTTTCTAATTTAGGTAATATAAAAGTAGCAAATATGGTAATATTGGGTGCATATGTTACTATAAAGAATTTTCTTAGGTTGGAAGTATTGATGGAATCTTTGCCAGAAGTGATTCCTAAATGCAGCGCTGAGCTTTTTAATATTAATAAAAAAGCATTAAGAGAAGGAGCCGAATTTGCAAATTTTAAAAGTAGCAAGAAAATGCTAAAATTACAAATTCCAAATTACAAATCCCAAACAAATTACAAATTCAAATGACCGAAATTATACTCCGCACCTTTTTAGTTATTCACAAAGACACTATTTGCTTTTAAGAAATATTCTAAATATTTAAAAGGTGCGGGGTTGGTCATTGTAAATTTGGTATTGTAGATTGTTTGTAATTTGTGTATTGTATATTGTAATTTGGAAGAGTTTCCTACTCTCATTATTTCTTATGGTCAGAGTTAGATTTGCTCCGAGCCCAACAGGTTATTTGCATATAGGTAGTGCCAGATGCGCACTTTTTAACTGGTTTTATGCAAGGTGCCAAAATGGAAAATTTATCTTGCGTATTGAAGATACAGATATAGAACGTTCTGAAGAAAAATATGTCAAAGATATTTTAGGCTCTTTAGCTTGGTTAAGTATAATACCTGACGAAGGACCTTATTACCAGAGTAAACGTAGGGAGATTTATTTAGAATATGCTGATAAACTAATAAAAAAAGATAAAGCTTATCATAAAGAGGGGGCAATATTTTTTAAAATTCCAAAAGAGATTATTAAATTTAAAGATTTAATCCATAGTGAAATTGAATTTGATAATTCTCTGCAAGATGATTTGGTAATAATAAAACAAGATTTAACTCCTACCTACAATTTTGCCTGTGTTATTGATGATGTAACAATGGAGATTACTCATGTGATAAGAGGTGTTGACCATATATCAAATACCCCCAAACAAATTCCAGTGTATCAAGCGTTAGAATTTAAAATGCCTAAATTTGCTCATATACCTCTGATTTTAGGCAAAGACAGAGAGCGACTTTCTAAAAGACATGGAGCTACTTCAGTTTCTGAATATCGAAGTCAGGGATATTTAGAAGAAGCTTTTGTTAATTATCTAACACTTCTCGGCTGGGCACCAGGAGAGGACCAGGAAATTGTTACAGTTAAACAGACAATTAAAAAATTTTCTCTAAAAGCTATAAATAAAACTAATGCTACCTTTGGTATTGATAAACTAAATTGGATTAATTCTCAGTATATCAAGGCTTACTCAGTTGACAAATTATTGGAATTAGTTCTTGATTATCCTCAGGCAACTGAATATAAATTAAAGAATAAGAATCTAAACTGGTTAAAAGAAATAGTTAAAATCCTTCAATCAAGAATGAGAACAATATCTGATTTCTTCTCATTAGGTTATTTTTTCTTTACTGATAAAATAAACTATGAAAAGGAAGCAGTTGAAAAATTCTTTAAAAACCCGGAAATTTTCGATAAGTTAAAAATCCTAAAAGAAAGATTTGAAAAATTGACACAATTTACACCAGAACAGATTGAAAAGGCTCTGAGGGATTTGGTGTCTGAATTGAATATCAAAGCAGCTGATTTAATTCATCCAGTAAGAGTTGCTGTTACAGGCAAAACAGTTTCAGCTGGATTATTTGATATTTTATATCTTTTGGGGAAAGAAAAGGTAATAAATAGACTTGGAGAAACAATAGAAAAATTTAGTTCTTCCCTAAATTTGTAGTAAACCCGGTTAGAAAATTTGCCCTGTAGTGTAATTGGTAGCACACGAGATTCTGGATCTCGGTGTTGTGGTTCGAGTCCACACAGGGCAGCTATACCGAATGGAAAAATATATCGATAGGTGATAAAAAATGAGAGATGAGCTTAAAAATTACAGAGCAGCAGTTCAATGTTTTTGTGGAGAAAAGATAGTAATAGAATCAGATAGTCTATTTAATCTTTTGCCAAATATTCAGCTTAATATGGTAAATCATATAAAAGAAAATCATCCAGAAGAAATGGATAAGTTTAAAAACGAACTTAAGAAAAATATTTGGCAGATGTTTAATAAAATGTTTAATGAATTCGGGGATTTTTTTTGAATAAAAAAGTTTTTTCCTCTCTGCTTGCTACTTCAAAAAATCTGTGCAATAAGCGAATCGATTTTTTTGAATAAGTGAGCGCGGGTGGCGGAACTGGCAGACGCGCTAGCTTGAGGGGCTAGTGACCGTAAGGTTGTGCGGGTTCAAATCCCGCCTCGCGCATTTCTAATAACAAAACCGATTTGAAAAATCAAGTTTTAATCATGGATTAGGCGGATTTCCACCAAATTATTGGCGAGATCTCGCCAAAGCGAAGTTTTGGCGGGAAATACACGGATTTGACGGATATCAGTGGTCATTTCTGCTTGTGACAGGCGTAAAAAATCTGTGGTTATCCGTGAATAAAAAGAATGGATAAACTACTCTGGCTATATCTTAGATGTAAAAAATGCGACAATAGACTAAAAATAGTAATAAATCCTGTCACTGACCTGATAAGGGGGTATTCTACTGATGAACCAGCCTTTACTCTTCATAAAGAAACCCTGGATAATAAATGCTTATCTCAAATTGTCATTGATATTACATACACCAAGGATTTAAAAATAGTTTCTCAAGATATAAAAGGGGCATGTTTTATAGGTAGGGAAGAATTTGAGAAAGAGTAAGCTAACTTTCCAGACACTTCATTGTCATTGGTCATTGGTGACTGTCGCCAGTGCCGAAGGGGGGAGTCGAACCCCCATGAGGATAAACCCCACTACGCCCTGAACGTAGCGCGTCTGCCAGTTCCGCCACTTCGGCATTGCCAATTTTTAGTATAACTTCAATTCTTATCCCTGTCAACTGCACATCACAACACAACATCACACAACATAATTGAATTGATAATGGAGATAAATTGTGATAAATTATCTCTATGGTTACGGATTTTTTAACTTCATTTAAAATAACTACTATTGGAATATTCCAGATATTTTTTATAGCTTTATGTGGTTATGTATGTGTAAAACTTAAAGTTATAAGTAAAGAAGGGGTTGATACCATAGGTAAATTAGTGATAAATCTTACTCTCCCCTTTTTTATTTTTGTTAAAATAGTTAAATATTTCAATTTTGCTGATTTTGCATTCTGGTGGACTATTCCATTGTTAAGTATTGGAATGCTTTTTCTATCTTTTCTCTTAGCCACTCTATTTTTGCCAGTATTTAAAATAAAAGATAATATACCAGAACTGAAAAGTCTGGTTACATTCCAAAACTCAGGTTATCTTCCTCTTGCCCTAATTCAGACACTGTTAGTTTGCAAACAACAGGAAATAGCTTTCATTTACATCTTTTTATTCCTTTTAGGTTTTAATTTTATAATTTGGTCTTTAGGAGTAAGATATTTAACTAAATGTAAAGATATCGGGATAAACCCCGTTAGATGGCGAGGGAGATTTAATATTTTGCGCCTATCTAACGGGGTAAATATTAAAACTTTTCTAACAGCCCCATTTGTAGCTATATTATTTTCTTTACTAATTGTATATTTGAGGTTAAATGAATTTTTCCCAATACAACTGCTAAAACCTATGGAATGGATAGGTGACTGTACAATACCCTTAGGCATACTTGTTATAGGAGCTATAATTGGGGAGACTAAATTAACTAAAAAAGCTATTAATATAAACCCTGTTGGGGATAATCCCGCCCCTTCTGAGAAAGAGCGGGATGAGGGTTGCCTCCCCGATACCACCCCGACACTCGTCGGGGGCTACGGGGCAGGTGGGCAGCCTATCTCTAACGTGGTAAAAAGTATAATTTATGTAATTTTACTAAAACTCATTATTATACCTTCTACTATTTTACTAATTCTGAAACTTACAACCCCACCTTATCTTTTAGGATTAATTATAATTATTCAAGCCTCTATGCCTTCTGCAACATCGTTAGCTATTATTTCACGAAGATACAGCTCAAATTATGAACTTATAAGTTCCGGTATTTTTATAACTCATATACTAAGCCTCATCACCATTCCATTATTTATTATATTTTATCATAAATTAAGTGTATAATTACATAGAATGGAAGCTAAATTTATAACATTTGAAGGTACTGAGGGGAGTGGAAAAAGTACCCACATTAGGCTGCTTTGTAAATTCTTAAAGGAAAAAAGTATAAGTTTTCTCTATATCAGAGAGCCTGGCGGGACAAAATTAGGTGAAAAGATACGCAAGATAGTTCTGGATAAGAATAATAAAATGAACTCTTTTGTTGAGATGTTGTTATATATGGCTTCCCGAGCTATACTTGTCAAAGAAGTAATACTACCGGCTTTTAAAGAAGGAAAAATAGTAATATGTGATAGATTCTTAGATGCAACTTTGGCTTATCAAGGATATGCAGGGGGAGTAGATATAAATTTGATAAACACCATTGGTGAATACGTAACTTCTGGTATTACACCTGGATTTACTATATATTTAGATATAGATACTAAAACTGGACTTAAAAGGTTAAAGAATAAAGATAGGATAGAAAGGAAACCTTTAGTATATCATAATAAGGTAATGGAAGGATATAAAAGACTGATAAAACAATACCCACAAAGGTTTAGAGTTGTTTTGACAAATAATTCTGTAAAGGAAACTCAAAAAATTATAAGAAAAATGGTGTTGGATTACATTTGTTAATCTTAAAAAACTTTCATTATGTCTTTTTCTGATGTTGTTGGGCAAACTATAGCCATAAATTCTTTTAAAAAATGTATTAAGGAAGATAAAATTCCACATGGTTTTCTCTTTGAAGGTCATGACGGAGTAGGAAAGAGTTTATGTGCAAAAAATTTTGCCAAGGTATTGAATTGCTTGCAAAATACTGAAGATTGTTGTGATAGATGTGTATCCTGTATAAAAATTGACAGCTTTAATCACCCGGATGTATTCTGGATTAAACCTGAAAATGTCTCTTCTATAAAGATTGAGCAGATTCGATACTTACAGAGCCAAATCAATCTAAAAAGATATGAGTCAAAATATAAAATATTTATAATACAAGATGCTCACAGTATTTCTGAAGAAGCTTCTAACTGTTTGCTTAAGACATTGGAAGAACCACCAGAGTTTAGAATAATTATACTTGTTACAAATTATCCAGAAAAACTATTGGCAACAATCCGCTCTAGGCTTCAGATGATAAAATTTTTCCGTTTAGATGAAAAGTTTATTTGCGATATTTTAGTTAATGAGTATAAGCTGGACGAAAAAGAGGCAAAATTCATCTCAAGATTTTCTGAAGGCAGTTTAGGTAGAGCTACCAGTTTTTGCCAGGATAATTTATGGCAGTTAAGAAATAATCTATTTGCTATAGTTTTGTCCAATTCTCAAAATTTCTATGAGCTGGGTCAAGAACTTAGTGGTTCTAATAAGGAAGATATATTGTTAAGATTACAAATCATAATGAGCTTTTATCGGGATATATTGCAGATTAAATGTGGGAACTTGTCTCATTTAGTAAATTTAGACTTTGATAAGGAACTTGTATCTTTTTCTAATTTGTATAATCTCAGCCAGATATATAATAATTTAGAAACTATTAGGAAAACTGTTGATTCCATCTTGTCTAATGCTAATAAAAAGCTGGCTATTGATTCTTTAATAGTCAGTTTAACTTATCCTCTAAGAGGTGAGTAGAGAGATAAAAATCTTGCTACTTTCTACTTGCTACTCATTACTTTAAGAGAAATGTATGAAGTTGTCCAAATAAAATTAAGAGAAATTGGTAAAATTACTTATTTTGATGTTAACCAATCGAGGCCTGCAATAGGAGAATATGTTATTATTGAATCAGAACGTGGTGTTGATTATGGAGAGGTAATTTCTGAATTAGAAATGTTGCTTGAAGGAGAGATTGAAGGTTGTCTGCGAAAAATATTAAGAGTTGCTACCAAGGAAGATATTTTACAGATAAGAAAAAATAGAAGGAAATCAAAAGGTGCTTTTAATGTATGTTCTAAAAAAATAAAAACTTATAAGTTAGATATAAAACTTATAGATGCAGAATATTTATTTGATCGTTCAAAAATAATATTCTATTTTACTTCAGGAGAAAGAGTTGACTTTAGAGAATTAGTTAAGGATTTAGCTAAGATATTTAAGTCAAGGATAGAAATGTGCCAGATAGGAGTAAGAGATGAGGCTAAAATGTTAGGAGGATTTGGCCCTTGCGGAAGACGCTTATGTTGTGCAACCTATTTGAAAGACTTTGAACCAGTTACTATACGGATGGCAAAGGATCAAAATTTACCACTGACGCCAGATAAAATATCCGGGGCATGTGGAAGGCTTATGTGTTGTTTAGGATATGAATATAAAATCTATAAGAAAGCTCTACTGAATTTACCAAAGGAGGGTGAGTTAGTAGAACTGGATAAAGGGATAAAGGCAAGAGTAATTACAATTAATCCTTTGACCCAAAAAGTCCTGGTTGAGACAGAGGACGGCAAACGGATGCAATTTAATAGTTCTGAAATTAAATATAAAAGCAAAATAGCACAGTTAAGGGAAAAGCTGAGAAGATAGAAGACAGAAAACAGAAGACAGAAAACAGAAGACAGAAAACAGAAGACAGAAAACAGAAGGAGTAGCAGGCACGCATTTTGTTAATAATATGAAATTTTATATTACCACTCCTTTATATTATGTAAATGCTTCACCTCATATTGGACATGCCTATACTAATGTTACTGCTGATATAGTGTCAAGATTTAGAAGACTAAAACGGGATGAGGTTTATTTTCTAACAGGTACTGATGAGCATGGTCAGAAAGTAGAAGCCGCAAGTAAGCAAAATGGAAAACAACCTAAGGAATTCGTGGATAGCATTGTACCCAGGTTTAAATCTTTATGGGATGAACTTTCTGTATCTTACAATGATTTTATTCGCACAACAGAGAAAAGACATATGCTATGTGTAGAGAAAGTATTAAAATTTCTATACCAGAAAGAAGACTTGTATAAAGGTATATATGAAGGGTGGTATTGCATCCCTTGTGAAACATTTTGGCCTTCTACACAATTAGGAGAAAATGTATGTCCAGATTGCAAAAGGACACTGGAAAGAATTGCGGAGGAAAATTATTTCTTTAAGCTTTCCAAATATAAGAATTGGTTAATAGATTATATAAAAACTCACCAGGTTTTTATTCTGCCTCAAG
>CAYOMG010000047.1:0-7559 GCA_964404995.1 uncultured Planctomycetia bacterium
CGATATCCGTCCAGATCTAAAGTTATAAATTTAAAACCAAGCTTATGTAGTTTATCTGTTACTCTTTTCCTTGAAGTTTTATCTATAAATTTTGACATATCAGCGGCTTCTACTTCGATTCTTGCAATAGGACTATGGCATCTTAATCTGACCTGTTTGACTCCTAATGATTTTATAAGCTCTTCAGCTTCTTCTATTATTTTGAGTTTATTTTTAGTTATTTCTACACCAAATGGGAATCTTGAAGCTAAACATGCAAATGAAGGTTTATTCCAGGTTATAAGCCCAAGTGTTTTTGATTCTTTCCGAATATCTTCTTTGCGAAATTTAGCCTCAAATAAAGGACTTCTTATCCCAAATTTATGAGCTGCTTCTATCCCTGGTCTATAATCTAAACGGTCATCATAATTTAAACCATCAATAACAAAATTAAGTCTTCTTTTTTTGGCAATCTCCTTCAGCTTTGAATAAAGTTCCTCTTTGCAATAATAACATCTATTTAAGGAGTTTCTTTTAAAGCTTCTATTTTTTAATTCATCTGTCAAAATAGTTAAGAGTTCAACTCCAATATTTTTAGCAAGTTTTCTTGCTTGTTTATATTCACTATAAGGATACGTATCTGAACATGCAGTAACCGCTAAAACATTATTTTTTAAAACATCCTTTGCTATTTTAAGTAAAAAGGTTGAATCCACTCCTCCTGAATAAGCTATAACTACTGACTTCATTCTATCCAGTATATTTCTTAATTTTTTAAGTTTTTGTTTTGAACTTTCTGGCTTCATTTAATGAGCACATCACTTAGCGAGCGATAGCGAAGCTAAGTGATATGTGCGAATTATCCCCCTCACCCAGCAACCCATAGCTCTCTTTCAAGTCGGCTGAGTGAGGGGTAAATTCAGCCAAACAACTTAGTTTCGCTTCGCTCACTAAGTTCTGGCTTCATTTACTTATTCATATTCATCAAAAACTCTGCGTTAGTTTCCGTTTTAGAAAGTTTTTCCAACAAAAGCTCCATGGCTTCAACACTATTTAATTCATTAAGAACTCTTCGTAAAATCCAAATTCTCTGCAACTCTTCCTTGCCTAACAACAGCTCTTCTTTTCTTGTATTAGATCTCTTTATATCAATTGCAGGGTATATCCTTTTATGGAAAAGATTTCTATCTAATTGCAACTCCATATTCTCCGTTCCTTTAAACTCTTCAAATATTACATCATCCATTTTACTTCCAGTCTCTACAATAGCAGTAGATAAAATAGTAATACTACCACCCTCTTCTATGCATCTTGCTGCTCCAAAGAATGTCTTAGGTTTATTAAGAGCACTAGAATCCAGTCCGCCTGTCAAAATTCTCCCACTATGAGGAGCCATAGTATTATAAGCTCTGGCAAGTCGTGTTATGCTATCCAACAATATTACAACATCTCTTTTATGTTCAACTAACCTTTTTGATTTCTCCAAAACTATCTCTGCAACCTGGATATGTCTTTCCGCTGGCTCATCAAATGTAGAACTTATAACTTCACCTTTAACTGACCTTTGCATATCAGTAACTTCTTCTGGACGTTCCCCGATAAGTAATACTATTAAAATTACTTCTGGGTAATTTGTAATTATGCTATTCGCAATTTTTTGTAATATTATAGTTTTACCACTATATGGAGGCGCTACTATCATCCCTCTCTGACCTTTTCCAATAGGAGTTAGGAGATCAATAATTCGCGAAGATAACTCTTTAGGGTTACATTCCAGAACAAATCTATCTTTAGGATATAGCGGAGTTAAATTATCAAACAGAATTTTATCTTTAGCTTTCTCAGGGTCCTCAAAATTTACTGCTTCCACTTTAAGAAGAGCAAAATATCGCTCCCCTTCTTTAGGCATTCTTATCTGACCACTTACAGTATCTCCGGTGCGTAGGCCAAATCTTTTTATCTGAGACGGAGAAATATAAATATCATCTGGACACGGAAGATAATTATAGTTAAAAGAGCGTAAAAACCCAAAGCCATCTGGGAGAATTTCTAAAACACCTTCTCCAAACATATGGCCATCTTTTTCTGCTTTATCTTGTAAAATTTTAAAAATTAAATCTTGTTTTTTAACACCGCTAATCCCATTTATGCTCATCCCTTTAGCCAGCTTATTTAACTCAGAAATCTTCATTTGTTTAAGCTTTACTATATCCATTCTTTAACCTCCTTTTTCCATATTTTTTCTGCTTGTTTTTTAGTCTTAGATAGAGTACCATTATTATCTATTATATAGTCTGCATATTTTAATTTTTCTTTTTGTTTTAGCTGATTTTTAATCCTTGAGTCTATCTGCAATTTAGCTAATCTTTTATTAGCCTTACATCTTTTAACTATAATTTCATAATCAGTCCTTACTACAATTATTTTCTCTACTACATCCTGCAGTTTAGCTTCAATTAACAATGGCGCATCAATTACAACTATTGTCTTTGGATTATTTCGTTTTAAAATTTCAAGTTTGGATTTTATCTTTTTTGTTATTTCGGGATGTAATATATTGGATAAAACTAATAATTTCTTTTTATTGTTGAAAACTTGCCTGGCAAGTCTTCTTCTGTCTATTTTTCCATAATTGTCTAATATATCTTTTCCGAAATAAGTTATAATTTTCTGCTTGGCTTGCAGTTCATTATTTAATATTCTATGAGAAATTTTATCCGCGTCTATTATTTCTGCTCCAAGGTGTGAAAAAAACTTAGAAGCTGTTGTTTTACCTACACCGAAAATTCCAGTTATACCTATTATTTTCATCCTATGTGACTTTTTACCATTCGTCCGTAAAGCTCGAGATATTTATTTGCAGATTTCTCCCAGGAAAAATCACATTCAAAAGCATTTTTGATTAATCTTTTAAATAATTTTTTATTAGAATATACTTCAATTGCCCTTTTCACCGCGGTTATAAAATCTTCAGAGCTGTATTCATAAAATACAAAACCATTGCCGTGAAATGTTTTTTTGTTAAATTCAGTAACAGTATCTGCTAATCCTCCAGTATGCCTTACAATGGGAATAGTTGCATATCTTAAGCTTATAAGTTGTCCTAATCCACAGGGTTCAAAGCGTGAAGGCATAAGAAAAAAATCGCAGCCTGCATAGATTTTCTTAGCAAATTCTGCATCATATTTTATATTTATAGAAATCTGTCGTGGGTATTTCACTGCTAAATTTTTTAGAATTTGATGATATTTTTCCTCGCCTGTGCCTAATATAACAATCTGAAGACCCATTTCGCATAATTGGTCAATGGAATCTGATAATAAGTCTATGCCTTTCTGCTCGGTTAATCTGGAAATTATTCCAAATAAAGGTATATTTCTATTTTCTTTTAATCCTGTCTGATTTTGTAGCGAAAGTTTATTTATTGTTTTATTATTGACTTTGCGAATTGAATAATTTTTGACTATTACTGGATCTATAGAAGCATTCCATTCTTTGTAATCAATGCCGTTTATAATGCCACATAAATCCTTACTCCTTCTGGACAAAACTCCATCCAATCCGCATCCATATTCTTTTGTTTGTATCTGTCTACTATATGTCGGACTAACCGTGGTAATTAGATCAGAAAAAAGTAAGGCTCCCTTCATTAAGTTAATCTTATCATAAAATTCAATTCCATCTATAGTAAATAGGTCCCAACTTAAACCTGTTTTTGGCAATTTTTCTTTAGCAAATATCCCCTGATATGCAAGATTGTGAATGGTAAATATAGTTTTTATGTTTCTTAATATTGGATCATCTTTATATAAAATTTTGAGATAAATAGGTACTAAAGCAGTTTGCCAATCATTACAATGAATAATATCCGGAATGAAGTTTTTTTCTTTAATTAATTTAAGAATTTCTTTGCAGAAAAAAGAAAACCTTTCAAGGTTATCTGGATAATCTCCATATTGGTCATTGTAAAGATTGTCTCTATTAAAGAAATCATCGTTTTTTATGAAATATGCTTTTACTCCGTTAGAAATATTTTTTCCAACCGGGTCTATATTTTCTCTTATAATAGTTTCATCTGAAGTTACTTTAACACATCTATACTTAGGCATAACTATTCTTATGTCAACTCCTAACTTGTCTAAAAATAATGGTAAAGAGCCTGCCACATCAGCCAACCCTCCGGTTTTAGCAAAAGGAACCACTTCACTTGAACACATTAAAATTTTTAACTTAGCTTTCATTCTTAATGAGTCCTCCATAACTCAAGACCCGCTGGAAATGAGATTCGCCTCTGGCAAGCTTGCCAAAATACTTCTGGTGGGTCCAAATGAATTTTGGCGGGCACATCACTTAATAAGTTCACCTAAAGCAGACGGAGTTAAGTAATAGGTGCAAATTTTCGCCTTCGTTTTTTATAACTTCGGCTGCCTTTAATTAGAATTTGAAGTGCTTGGTCTATATTTCTCATTTAATAGATTTTTAAATTCTAAATAATTAAAAATATTAAATAATTTTTTCCTGTCAGGTTCTACTCGTTTTAAATCTTCTAAACTCACTTTAATATCAACATTGTTATTGATAACAGAAAGTTCCTTTGATAACTTTGCTTGATCAGCATATTTGGTAAGTAAACTTTTAAGTTTCAAAGAATTTATCTTGTCAACATTTGCTAAAACTTCCTCTAAAGATCCAAATTGTTTAATTAAGAAAATTGCAGTTTTTTCTCCTATGCCAGGCACCCCAGGGATATTATCCGAAGCGTCTCCCGCAAGACCCATCACATCCGTAATTTGTCCTGGAGAGATTCCTCCAAATTTAACTTTCACTTTCACTTCATCATAGATCACTCCACCCTGATGAGGATTGTACATTTTTACATTTTTGTCTATTATCTGTAATATGTCTTTATCAGAGGTTACAATATAAATTGTAAGCTGTGGTGTTTTCAATAGAGAAGCTATAGTAGCTAAAACGTCATCTGCTTCGAAACCTGCTTTTTCAAAAATTTTTATACTATAAGCTCGCAGTATTTCTTTTATTATAGGAAATTGCATAATTAAATCATCTGGCGCAGGTTTCCTGTGAGCTTTGTAATCTTTGAATTTCTTATGTCTAAAGGTTGGGGCTTTCACATCGAAAACTACAGCTAAATATTGAGGTTCTTCCTTTTTTAATAATTTGTTAAGCATATTCACAAATCCATATATTGCATTTGTAGGTTGGCCTTTAGAATTTGTAAGTGATTTTATAGCGTAATATGCTCTAAACATAAATGAATTCCCATCAATAAGAAACAATTTTTCATTAATCATTGAACAAGAATAAAACTTTGTAACCACAGAGATCACAGAAAACCAATTCAAACCACAGAGAAAAAATTTATATTTTAAGAATCTCAGCGTTTTCTGTTGTCTTCTGTGAACTCTATGGTTGAAATTTTTTTTGAGTCTGCAGGCTTTGTGGTTCAGCTTCAAAAGTTATCCACAACTTGAAAAATCTTATTGTTTCCTGTAAGCAAAATTATTTGTACATAAATTCTATTGGGTTTCAAAGGGCTAAATGTAGGTATCAGATAAGGTGGGTATCATTTTTATTATTCTGCTCTACTCTTTTCTATTCCTTGAGAAATTAGATTTAGAATATTGCTAAAATACTCATAGGCTTTTTCGTAATCTCCCTTCTGATAATTTCCTATGCCTTCCATATAGTAATTCTGAACAATAGTAATTACTATTCTTCTTTTAAACATTTCCATCTTAGGGTCTTGTGGGTCAAATTTTCTAGCCATTCCTATCTCATTTAATGCTTCTTGTTTTTTTCCCCTGCTAAAAAATTCACTCGCTCTTTGAAAATGTTTCTCTGCAATATCTACCATTTGCTGCTCTTGAAGTCTCATTGTTCTTATCATGTCTTCTAATAACTGTTGAGCTTCAAGTTTTTCCACCTCTTCAGGCCTATGTTTTGCCAACTTGTCCCATGCTTTTTTAGTCCACGCATCTTCTGGCCTTCCAAATGCTATCCGAGCTTTAAAATAAAAAACTGCTCTTTCTATGTCTCCTCTTCGCTCATATAACAATGCTAAATTAGAATATGCTGGTGCATAATCTGGTCGGATTCTTAAAGCTGTCCTATATGCTTCCTCAGCCCTATTCAGCCAACCCATCCTCTCATAAACTATACCTAAATCGCTATGTGCCTCTGCAAAAAATGGTTCTAAATTTATTGCTTTCTGATAATAGACCAATGCCCTATCTAAATCCCCTTTTGTCATAGCTCTAAACCCTCTACTTCTATACTCTTCAGCTTCACGGAGGAATGCAGCAAAAGCATTATCATTTATTAGAATTATACTGACAAAAAAAATTATAATAAGCAGTTTTTTCATTGGATATAAAGGCAGAACAAGATATGCTCTGATAGTGTTCATCAATTTAATCAGCGTAATCTATATTTTAATCTGCGTAATCAATATCGGATTGAAAATTAAATATATTAAATTTTATTTATTCTCCGCTTTTTCTCCACCCATTACTTGAGGGATTAAAGTTAAAATATCATCAAAACGTTTACGTGATTGATTATACCATCCTCTCTGAAAGTAATCAAGAGCTTTGGCAAGATATTCTTTAATAACAGGTAATTTTATCTTTCTTTCTAACATGTTTATTTCAAGATCTTGTGGGGCAAATTTTCTGGCCATTTCTATCTCATTTATTGCCTCCGGTAACTTTCCGGCAGTAAAAAGTTCGTTAGCTTTTTGAGAACGTCTTTCGGCAATTTCTTCCATTTTCCGCTCATGTATCTTCATTTCATCCAACACTTCACTCAATAATTTATGAACTGGAATTTTTTCCGTTTTATATATAACTCTTTTAACCTCATCTGGAGCATGAATTAATAGTTTATCCCAGGCTTTTTGTGTCCAGGGGTCTCTTGGATTACCCAAAGCGAATCTTGCTTTATAATAGAATATAGCACTTTCTATATCTCCTTTTCTCTCATAAAGAGCAGCTAAATTAGTATAAGCCGGCATGAAATCCGGCCGTATCCTAATGGCAGTACTATAAGCTTGTCTTGCTCTATTTAACCAACCCATCTTCTCATAAATTATACCTAAATCATTATGTGCCTCTGCATAATGAGGTTTTAATGCTATAGTTTTCTGATAATAAACCAGCGCACTCCTCAAATCATTTTTAACCAAAGCGTTATAACCTCTAACTCTGTATTCTCTAGCTTTTTGTGAAAAATCAGCAAACAAATTATTGCTAATCTGAATTATAATAACAAAAGAAGTAATAAAAATTAAACTTTTAATAAATGTAGATTTCTTATTTTTCATAAAATTATTTTCTTCTTTGTGATTCTAATTTAGCAGATCTTGCTGCAGATATTAATAATTCTACTTCAATATTTTTAGGTTCTAAATTTCGTGCGAGATAAAGTTTGTCTAATGCTGGCTCAAATTCTCCAAACTTTAGAAATTTTCGAGCAGACTCAATCAATATATTCACTCTTCTTTGTTTAGATACGGATACACCTCTTTCAATTTTTTTTATCATTTCTTCAGTAATCTTTTC
>CAYOMG010000048.1:0-5739 GCA_964404995.1 uncultured Planctomycetia bacterium
TTTGGTCCTGTTAGATTTCTTCTTTTTAACGAGATAGATATTTCTAACAGGGGAAAAGAAATGGAGAAGAATTTCTTACTTAGGGGGGATGGATTTTTGTTTGCGAAGTTTCGCATACTATGATATTTGTTTTTGCAAAGCTTCTCTCATCACATCTATAGGTGCATCTTTACCTGTCCAGATTTTAAATGATAGCGCACCTTGATGAATTAGCATACCTGAGCCATTATATGCTTTTATTCCTTTCTCTTTGCATACTTTTATTAACTTAGTCTGAGTGGGATTATAAATTAAATCAAGAACTATTGTTTCTCTTGAAAACCAGTCAGGCTCAACAATTAAAGAGTCTGTATCTTTTAAACCTACAGGAGTCGCATTTATAAGAATATCTGATTTTTCAATTTGTTTTGAAAGTTCTTCTTTTAAACAAGTATGAATATTGACAGCTTCAAATCTTTTCTTTATTGCTTCTACAAACTTTACTGCCCGCTCTTTATCTATATCATAAACCCTGAGAGATTCTGCACCTTCTCTAACCAGACAAAATCCTATGGCCTTTGCTGCGCCACCTGCACCCATAATAAATATCCTTTTTGACTTTATTAAAACTTCTAACTCTTTTAATGAATTGATGAAGCCTCTTCCGTCAGTATTAAAACCTATGAGTCTATTATTTTCTACATTTATAATATTTACTGCACCAATTAATTCTGCATCATAATCAATTTCATCAAGATATTTCATACAAGATTCTTTATAAGGTATAGTAACATTTACTCCGGATATAGAAAGTGCAGTTAGAGCCTGAAGTGCTTTTTCTAAATTTTCTGGCCTTACTTCAAATGGAAGATATATTGCGTCTATATTTAACCACGAAAAGCAAGCATTATGCACAACAGGCGAGAGAGTGTGTTTAACAGGATATCCTATTAATCCATATATTTGAGAGCTGCCAGATATTGTCATTTTACCTTCTCCATATATACAATCTTATTTATTGCATCAAGGTATGCTTTAGTGCTGGCTTCTATAATGTCTGTGCTTGCACCTCTTCCGTTTACGACTTCTTCTTTCCATTTCAACTTGACAGTTACTTCACCTAAGGCATCTTTTCCACCGGTTACTGCACGGAGTGAATAATTTTCCAATGTAGGTTTATATCCTGTGAGCCTATCTATAGTTTTATAACAAGCATCCACTGGTCCATCCCCACATGCAGCATCTTGATATATCTTTTTATCTTTCTTTAATCTTACAGTTGCAGTGGGAAGCGTTTTACTTCCACTTGTAGTATGCATATAATCCAATTTCCACACTTCGGGTAATTTTATTATTTCATCTTCAACAATAGCTACAATATCATCATCGAATATTTGTTTCTTCTTATCAGCTAAATCTTTGAATCTTGCAAATGTTTTATCTGTTTTTTTCTTACTTAGACTAAACCCTAATTTTTTAAGTCTTTCTCCAAAAGCATGCCTTCCTGAATGTTTGCCTAAAACTAACCGACTTTCTCCAAAACCTACATCTTCTGGTTTCATAATCTCATATGTAATAGCTTCCTTCAATATCCCATCCTGATGAATCCCTGCTTCATGAGAAAAAGCATTCTGCCCAACAATGGCCTTATTGGGCTGCACCACTATCCCAGTTAAATTACTTACTAATCTACTTGTTTTACAAATCTGTTTTGCATTAACGGAAGTGGTAAATTTAAAAAAATCCTTCCTTGTATTTATAGCCATAACTATCTCTTCCAATGAGGCATTTCCTGCTCGCTCTCCTATGCCATTTATTGTACACTCAACCTGACGTGCACCATAATTTATCGCAGATAAGGAATTAGCAACACCAAGACCTAAGTCATTATGGCAGTGTATACTAATTATAGCCTGGTCAATATTAGGAACATTTTGTTTTATTTGGGATATTAAATTACCAAATTCATCAGGTATAGCATAACCCACGGTATCTGGAATATTTACTGCTACACAACCTGCATCAATTACTTCAGCTATCACTTTGAATAAAAATTCTGGCTCTGTCCGGGAAGCATCTTCCGGAGAAAATTCTATATCACTAACTAATTTTTTAGCATATTTTACTGACTTTACTGCTTGTTTGATAATCTCATCCTTTGCTTTTTTTAGTTTAAATTTTCTATGTATTTTTGAAGTTGCTAAAAATACATGTATACGAGGTTTTTTAGCATATTTTACCGCATTAAAAACAGCATCTATATCTTTTTTAATTGACCGGGCCAGACCACAGATAACCGGACCTTTTATCTTTTGAGCAATAAGTCTAACTGCTTCAAAATCACCCAAACTTGATATAGGAAAACCTGCTTCAATTATATCTACACCTAGCCTGGCTAATTGCCTTGCAATCTCCAACTTTTCTTTAATCCCAAGACTTGCACCCGGAGATTGCTCTCCATCACGTAAAGTGGTATCAAATATAATTATTTTTTCTTTCATTTTAATGAGCACATCACTTAGTGAGCGATAGCGAAGCTAAGTGATAAGTGCGAATTAATCCCACACACCAAAACATTGGTGTGGGTTCCATAAGTTCTGTCTTTACTTATTTTTTTATATCATAATTCATATTTTGAGGCAAGATTTATTATGAGATTTGTATGACCCGTGTGTAGCTCGTGTAAAAAAAATTTACTTGAGTCAAGACAGACGTGTTTGATTTTTCTTAGTTTTCCGACTAAGAAGGTGACAGGCTACAAAGTGATGCGTCTCTTTTTCTTCTAATTGCGGCTCTTCTTTCTTGCAGATAGTTTCCGCAACGGGGCAGCGAGGATGAAAGCTGCATCCTGATGGAGGAGCTGTCGGATTGGGTAGTTCCCCTTTTGGAGATACCTTCTTTCTTCTCTGGTCTGGATGTGAAATTGGTATTGCTTCCAGTAATGTCCGAGTATAAGGATGCAGGGGGGAGCAATAAAGTCTTTCGCTTTCTGCCCATTCCACTATTTTCCCCAGATACATAACCGCAACATCATCGGAGATATGTCTTATTAAATTGAGGTCATGAGCGATTAGAAGATAAGTAAGCTCGAATTTTTCCTGCAAGTCCAGGAGAAGGTTAATAATCTGTGCCTGAATGGAGAGATCAAGAGAAGAGACCGGCTCGTCTAAAACGATAAAGGATGGATTAAGAGCAAGTGCTCTGGCAATAGCAATTCTTTGTCTTTGCCCACCACTAAATTCATGCGGATAGCGATTCTGGCAGTCAATAGGCAAGCCAACAATCTGGACAAGTTCAGTAACTCTTTCTTTAATCATCTTTTTTTTGTTTTTCTTCCAGAAACAGTCAATCCCCTCAGCAATTGTCCTTCCCGTGGTGAATCTCGGATCGAGCGAAGTAAAGGGATCCTGGAAGACTATCTGCATATTTTCTCTTACCTTTCTCATCTCTTCTCCCGATAAAGAGGTAATCTCTTCTCCGCGAAAATAAATCTTTCCGCTGTCAGGTTCAATAAGACGCAGAATTAATTTCCCCGTAGTCGTCTTACCGCAGCCAGATTCTCCCACCAGTCCTAATGTCTTTCCTGCTTCTATCTTCAGGTTTACTCCGTCAACTGCTTTTACGGAGCCGACGGTCTTTTTAAAAAATCCCCTCTTGACTGGAAAATGCTTCCGCAGGTTTCTTGCGACAACAAGTACATTATTTGACGATAAGTTGCTAATAATTGGTTGTTCAGTCATGAGGTTTCTCCTGTATATGACATCTTACCCAGTGATTCTCCTCTGCTTCCCGCAGCGAAGAAGCCTCTTTCCTGCATCTATCGCTGCTTTGCGGACAGCGCGGATGAAAGGAACATCCCGGGGGTTTTCTCGTCGCATCAGGGATATCCCCAGGGATTGTCTGCAATTTGTACTTAGTTTTGTCAGGAATGGCTCTGAGCAGCCCTTGAGAATACGGATGCAGAGGATTATTGAACATTTCGTGGACGTTGCTTCTTTCCACAACTTCTCCGGTGTACATAACGACAACCCGGTCCGCTATCTCGGCAACTATGCCCAGATCATGAGTGATTAAGATAATGGACATATTAGTATCATCTCTTAATCTGAGGAATAGCTTGAGAATCTGCGCCTGGATTGTCACATCTAATGCTGTAGTTGGCTCATCAGCAATTAAGAGCTGGGGATTGTTAACGATAGCCATAGCAATCATTGCCCGCTGTTTCATCCCTCCACTGAGTTGATGCGGATAATCGTTGATTTTACCCTCTGGGAATGGCATTTCTACCTGCGAAAGTGTTCTTAAGGTGAGCCTTCTTATCTCTTTTTTCTCTATCTGCCGGTGGGCATGGATTGCCTCAGCAATTTGATAGCCAATTGTATAAAGAGGATTGAACGAGACCATCGGCTCCTGAAATATCATTGCTATTTCATTACCCCTTACTTTTCGCATCTCTTTTCCTGAGGACTGCCGTAGGTTTTTATCGGCAAAGATTATTTCTCCTTTTGTCACTCTGCCGGGCTCAGGAACCAGTCCAATAATAGAAAGAGCAGTAACAGTTTTGCCACAACCAGACTCCCCCACTAGCGAGAGAATCTCTCCCTTCCTTACCGTAAAAGAGGCATCAGTTACTGCACGGGCAAGTTTTCCGCCTGCCATTTCAAAATGGACATTCAAATTGTCTACTTTAAGCAGGTCTCTCATTATTTTGCATGCCTTTTTCTTCAATCTGTGTAATCAGGCACCCCGACCTTTATAGAATGTCTTTAAAGTTTATCAAGTTTTCCTGTTGGATCAAAAACATCTCTCAAACTATCCCCTAAGGTGTTAAAGGCTAATATAGTAATTGTGATAAGTGCGCCCGGGATGAGAATCCATGGATGGTGCTCTATCATTCTCACTGCCATTGCATCGGCAAGCTGAAGTCCCCAACTGATATCCGGATCCATAATGCCCAAACCCAAAAAACTTAATGCGGCTTCACCCAGGATAAAGCCTGGTATCGCCAGGCTCATATTTATGATGAGAAAAGAAAATGTGTTCGGGATAAGATGCTTGAAAATAATTTTCATATTGCTAACTCCAAGAGATTTAGCTGCCAGAGAGAACCCACTTTCTCTAAGTGAGATTATCATCCCCCTGATGATACGCGAGAATCCAGCCCAGCCAATAAAGGAAAAAATAACCACAATCATTAGATATATCTGAACCGAGGTAAGCCCCGGTGGAAGCGCCGCCCGCAGCGCCAGAACCAAAAAGAAGGCAGGAAACATCATTATCATCTCGCAGATGCGTTGGATAATCTCATCAATTTTGCCACCATAATAACCAGAGATTCCCCCAAAAAAAATCCCCAATAGCGTGCTGATTGTAATGCCAACTAGTCCAATAGAAAGTGAGATGCGTCCCCCAACAAGCAGACGAGAGAAAAGATCTCTACCCCTTACATCAGCACCAAAAAGATATATCCGGGCGGGGGGCTCAACTCCAAAAAGCCGTATATTCGTAGAAAATATTCCTAAGAGTCGGTGTTTATCTCCACTTACAAAAAACTGTATGGGGAACTCTTTCTCTCTGTCAGGAGTCCAGAGCCATCGACGGGTCTTTGGACAACGATGAGCAGTATATTGATAGATAAAAGGACGGTGCAGATTTCCATCTGTGTCAACGATACGAATTCTTGTAGGTGGATGAAGTGAATCGCCTCTTATCGAATCAGTATGAGCATAAGGCGAAAGAAAATCAGCAAAGATGGCGCTT
>CAYOMG010000048.1:5749-7548 GCA_964404995.1 uncultured Planctomycetia bacterium
CAAAAACCCTAAGATGGTTAAGGAGAACATTGCCAGACGATGACTTCGCAGTCTCAATAAACCTATCTGAAGCGGACTTAGGTGTTTTGTGTCTTTTTTTTTAATCATATTTAATTCTGGGGTCTACGACAACAAGGAGAATATCGGCGAAGAGATTGCCTAAAATAAGCATAACTCCGCTCATTAGGAAGGTTGCCATTATTAAGAACTGATCCATTATTCTCACTGCCTGGAGCATCACCAGTCCTAACCCAGGCCAGGCAGTAATCATCTCGGTTAGAGCGGCTCCGCTTAAGAGTGCAGAGAAAGAAAACCCAAGCATCGTTACCATAGGATTTATAGCATTACGAAGCGCATGAAGATAGAGAACCCTGTTTTCAGGTAACCCCTTTGCCCGAGCAGTTAGGATGTACTGCGTCCCCAGAGTCTCCAAGAGATTTCCACGCATTATTCGCTGCATACCTGCCAGTCCTGCCGTCCCAAGAACAACGGTTGGAATAACCAAATGGCGGGCAACATCTAACCCCCTACCCCACAAGGAAAGCTCAAAATGCCCTACCGACCTCATCCCGCCAAGCGGAAGAATCCCGGTAACGTGAGCTATGTAGATAAGGAGAATTGCCAGAAAAAAGTTGGGAATGGCTAACCCTATTGCAGATAAAAAGGAGATGACTCTGTCTTTCCATTTGTATTGATTGACAGCGGCATAGGTACCCAATGGAATGGCTACCAGCCATGTGAAAAGTGTGGCTGAGAGAGAGAGGAGAAGGGTAGCTAAGATGCGATCCCTGATAATCGTCCAGACAGGCTGGTGGAATCGCATTGACCACCCGAAGTCCAATCTTAAGGCATTCCTCATCCAATGAAGATATTGTAAGTATAAAGGCTTATCAAGTCCAAATTGGCGCTCTATCGTCTGGATAAGTTCTTCGCTAATTTCCGGATTCAACCTCATAGGATCAAGCGGGCATCCTGGCGGCAACTGCATAACGAAAAAACTGACCGTTGCCATCAGAAAAAGCAGTGGGATACAGATTAATATCCTGCGGGTAATATAGGCAAGCATTTACTGTTCTCTAATGGAGAATAAAAACCTCTTCTATGTTATGAAATACCCCACCAAAAGAGGTTGGGGAAAGGTTGCCGAACTTATTGCGAATGGCTGGTATCATACTGGTATGATAGAGGGAAATCCAATTGACTTCTTCGGCAAAAATTTCCTGAAATTCATTATAATATACCCTTCTCTTCTCCCAATTTAATTCCCGTGCCCCTTCGGTGAAGAGTTCAGCAATTCTCGCTTGAGCGGGGTTATCGGGATATTCTAATCTCGGATTCCATAAGTGAAGATGTCCACTGTAGTGGAATACGGCCTTGCCGTGATGGGGCTCAATACCCCCGGTAATTCCAAGAATGACCGCATCCCAGTTCCAGGTAACATCAAGCTTGTCAATGAGCGCTCCCCATTCAATCAACATAATAGTTATGTCAATACCAACTCTACTAAGGTCTTCCTTAATAAGTCCCATAGACTGAGCGCGGAGCTCATTTCCGGCATTTGTTATGAGATGCCAGCTTACTTTGTTGCCATACTCATCTTCAATCCAGCCATCACCATCACGATCGTACATTCCAATGTCTTTTAACATAGCCTTTGCTCTGTTAGGATTAAACTCAAATTTTCTCACCCGGGGATTATAGAAAAATGGGTCCGCCGGACTTATTGGACTGTGCATTACATAAGCCTGCCCATCATGGATTACTTTAATCATTCCTTCGCGGTCAATTGCATAGAGAAT
>CAYOMG010000049.1:0-7479 GCA_964404995.1 uncultured Planctomycetia bacterium
AGCAAGTCAACTTGCTATAAGTCTACCAAAGATCTATTAACTTATCAGTTTAACTGATTATACCTGTAATCAACAGCCTAAAACGAATTTTGTGAAGAGCTGTTTATTTAGGATATCCTATCGGCATTATTGCTATAGGGTCAAGTTCAATAGAAAAACCTAAAATTTTTTTTACTTTACTGTCATAAAAAGCACCTATTATTACGGTGCCTAATCCTAAATTCTCTGCTTGAAGATGTATATTTTGACATACACTACCCACTTCCATATGGACATATCGCACACCTTTTTCCCCGTATCTGAAGGTAGTTCTTTGATATTCTGCTGCTATAATTAATGATATGGGAGCTTCTGCAATAAACATCTGTTCTAAACTGACTTTGCCTAAATCTTTGCGTATATCTTTGTTTTGTAATTTATTTAGTTTGTGCTCTTGCCATAAATATACATATACCCCGGAACTAATATTCTCCACACTAACCTCTCCCACTACTAAAAATATTTCTAAAGGGTAAGTTGCTCCGGCTGATGGGGCAGTCCGGGAAATAGAAGTTACAGCACTTACCCTTATCCCATCTGCTGACCAAAGAAGCTGTGAGATTATTTTTAGATTCAATGGTTTAGATAAAAAACTTCGACAGGATTTCCTTTTGTTAAGAGCCCGGGTAAAAGATAACCCTTCTTCAACATTTGGTCTTGTTAATTTAATTTCCATATACAAGTATTCTGTTCCTTTCTTTGGTCCTTTCCTGGTTTGGAACAAAAATTCCCATTTCCAATGCAGGTTTGGAATGAAGTTAAAATCTTCCAAACCCCCAATACCCGTATTTTTTTATTCTACTTTTTGGTCTTCCCACTATAAAAAAATTTATAAGTATAATACCTGCTATTAATCCTCCGATATGTCCAAACCATGCAACGCCACCTTCGACTCGATTAAGCCCAAGAGTAAAAATTCCATATAAGAATTGTAATAATATCCAATATCCAAGAAAAAGGAAAGCTGGTAACTTTATTATTCTAATGAAATAAAAGATTGGCACAAGGGTTATAACTTTTGCTTTTGGATAAAGTAGAAGATAGGCACCTAGCACTCCAGAAATTGCACCACTTGCACCAATAGTCGGGATATTTGAATTTGGATTCATAATAGTGTGGGCTATAGAACCCAAAATGCCACAAAGTAGATAAAAAATAAAAAATCTAAAATGTCCTATTGCATCTTCGATATTATTACCAAATATCCATAAGAAAAGCATATTACCTGCTAAATGCAAAAAACCTGCATGGAAAAACATAGAACTAATATAGGGGGAGTAATCTTTCAAATGAAGAGGCTGTCTTATTTGAGAAGGGATTAAGGCGTATTGTAGAATAAGCTGGTTAGCACCTTGTAAACCTTGTAAAATTTGGTATATAAATATTGAAATATTTATTCCAATAAGTGCTAAAGTAACATAAGTAAAAGTTTCTGTTGGATTTTCGTCTTTTATGGGAATCATCTATATACACAGATGATCACAGATAAAATATTGAATCTGTGCTAATCTGTAACAATATCTGTGCTAATCTGTGGTTTTTTAAAGGAGGAATCCAAGATAAAAGTTACCGGGCCATCATTAACTAATTGAACTCTCATCTTTTGACCAAATTCACCAGTAGAAATTTCCAATCCGGAAATCTTAGCTTTCTTAATGAAGTGTTCATAAAGTAGCCTGGCTTTTTCACCTGATGCAGCATTATCAAATGAAGGACGTTTACCTTTTAAACAATTCCCAACTAAAGTAAATTGGGAAACCACCATAAGCGCTCCTCTTATATCTTTTAACGAAAGATTCATTTTACCTTTAACATCTTCAAAGATCCGGAAATTGATTATTTTATCACAAAGCCATTCTGCATCCTCCTGCGTATCTTCCTTAGTGATTCCTAATAATACTAAAAGTCCTCTATCAATTCCAGATATAATATAATTTTTAACTCTTACATTAGCTTTTTCTACTCTCTGAATTACTGATATCATAGTTTCAACAAAACTTCGTAACCACAGACCCTGCCCGCGGTAGGCAAGCGATAGATAGACACACAAATATACACAAATGATTACCCAGAAAGATTCGTGTTGATTAGTGTAAAATCGCGTTTATTTGTACTAATTCTGACTTCATTTGACCACTTTCTGTAGTCTTTCAATTTCCAGTCTTTCTTAGAACCTCCTTTACCCATAGCTAAATCAGAAATACCACATTTAGCATCAGTGCAATATAAACAAGCACCGTTACACTCAAGGGCAGGAGAAAATCTATCATCTCTTTTTATATATACAGGTATATTTATACCTTCGCAATTTAATGAGCTTGAAAATTCTTTATTCAATCCTTTAATTCCATTCTTACCTAATTCATATTCCATACACAAAGAGAAAGTAACAGATTTTTTATCACAATATTCTCTTATCCTGTCAAATATCTTTTTTCGATAATCTATTTTTGCATTTAGCCAGCCGTCGATATTCTCAATAAAAGTGTGCCTGTAATCCCATACTATAGCTTGTCCAAAGAATTTCGCTAAATTTTTAAAAATATCACCTTTTATCTTTAAAGGTATATCTAAGATACTTGCTATTATATGGTTACATCCACAATCAATCGCTCTATCTATAAGCTCTTTCAACGATTTTAAATCATCGCTTATAAAAGGGAAAATCGGGTCAATTCTACATACGCTAAATACATTATTATCTTTTAATCTAACTAAATTATCAAACAAAATTTTAACCTCTGCACCCCCTGGAACTAATATTTTTCTTAAATTCTCATTAACTGTTAAAATAGAGACTTGAGCAAAGCTATGAAATTGTCTTTTAATAAGTTCTATTGCCCTCTCAGGAATTCGAGCTTTAGTTATAAATTCTATAGGTATATTTTTTTCAACAAAAACTTCTATAATTTTTTCCGATAGATGATATTTATTATTAACATGTTGGAATGGGTCAGCAACCGGAGAAAGATAACCACAGCAAGCTACCCGGATAGAATCAAGTTGGACTTTTATTACTTTGTCAAAGTCCCTGGCTACTATAATTATATTATTATTTTTTGCAATTTGGAAATATCCAGGATAAGATGAGGAATAGCAAAAAAAACATCCGATGCTACATCCATTATAAGGATTTATAAGCATTCTTTCCGCAGTGCATTCTCTTTTACCTGGCCACCATCCATGAAGTTCTTTTTTAGTAGGAACTAATATGTGAGGGGAAGGCTTTTCAATTATATAAAAAATCTTTTTCCCTATAACTATCTTACTCATATCATATACACATAAAATACGCTCCTTCGGAGCTAAGGGTTCAATGGTTCAAGGAGTCAAGGGTTCGAGAAACTTCGGCCTGGCAAAGCCAGACCTAAGAACTATACATTGCGAAGTTCCTTGCCGAACCCTCGCGGTAGCATTTATGCAAAGTTGAGCAAGAAACAAGACCAAAATAATAAACGATATACTTTCCTGAACGGGCAAGTAAAATTATTATTAATCTGTGTAATCTGCTTTTAATCTTTTAATCAGAGAGCTCTGTTTATTTTTAGACTTTTTCAGAGCTCTCCAAGACTTAAAATGTGTAATTCTGCTTATTAATTGCAAATCTCCAGGGATATTCACAAGCTTTGCCAGCATAATCTATATTTATCCTGGGAAGAGAAATTATATTTTCTGATTTAATTTTTTCTCCTTCAACTATAAATATTCTCTTTCCACACAGGTCTTCTCCATTTATATCTTTAGTAATACCAATTGCCTGGCAAAGCTTACCAGGTCCGTTTGTAAGCTTATAAATGTCCTTATTTAATACCTTTTCAATCCCTCTGTTTTTTGCCATCATTTTGATACCTTTAATCGGATATGCGCTTCTTATAAATACTGCACCTGCCTCACCCTCCTTATCAGCTACTGCATTAAAACAACAGTACATCCCATAAATAAGGTATATGTAAGCATAGCCTCCAGACCCATAAAGAATCTGGGTTCTTGTAGTCTTTTTCCCTTTGTAAGTATGACAGGCTGGGTCTTCCTCACCTAAATAGGCTTCGGTTTCTATAATTTTAACTATTAGCTTTTCATCTGCACTTCTATAAACAAGATATTTACCTAATAAATTGCGAGCTACATTTAAAGGAGATTTTAAATAAAAACTTCGTTTTAACTTCTTCATCACTACTATAAAGCAATTAGTTCCTTTAGCCTCAAAGCATTCTTGACTGCATATCCATAAGCATCGTTATTAAAATAAGCATATAAATCTTTTCCTTGACTAATCCAGTGATTACTTTTCTCTGCCCAGGTTTTAAGTTCTCTTTCAGAATAGTTTGAACCATAAAGTTCCACCCCTCCGTGAAAACGAAGATATATAAAATCAGAAGTTACCTCTTCTATACATGGCCATCTATCAGAATGAGCAATGCACAAACAAAAATTATATTTATTTAATATGTCATAAATTTGTTTACAGAACCAATTCTTATTACGAAATTCAAATGCATGCACAAGTGATTTTGAAAATTTATTATTTTTTAAACCTTTACAGAATTCAGAAAATCTATCATAATTCAGACTAAAATTAGCTGCAAATTGCCATAAAATTACTTTCAACTTATCTTTCAATCCTTCCACATTTTCAAAGAATATCCTTATAGAATTTTCTGGTTCCTTTAATCTTTTAATATGAGTGATATACCTTGACCCCTTAGCTATAAAAACAAAATTTTGTGGGGTTTTTTCATACCAACTCTCAAATGTTTTTTTATTAGGCAGTCTGTAAAAAGTAACATTCAATTCCACACTATTAAAATATTTAGAATAATATTCAAGCCACTGTTTCTGTGAAAGTGCTTTGGGATAAAATACTCCATCTGCCCAGTGTTTATAACTATATCCACTTGTTCCTATATAAATTTTCATAATATAAGAAATCCTGAAAATTTATCCACCAAGTCTTTATAGCCAGTATAATGTATACAATTCAAACCTAATTTTTTAGCTTCTTCTATTAATTCTAACCTATCATCAATATATATAATTTCCTCTGGTAAACATTTAGCATGCTTTATTCCCACTTGATATATTTTAGAATCTGGCTTTCTCACTCCAACTCTAAAGGATAGAATTACTCCATCTACCTCATTAATTATATTAAATTTTTCTTTTATATATTTAAAATGTAACTCATTTATATTAGATATTATAAATATCTTGAACTTTGCTTTGAGAATCCCAATAAGCTGGTTCATTTTTCTATCTTCTTTAAATATATCACTCCATATTGATACAAATTTTTTATAATCTAAATTATTTAAAGAAAGAGTAGCTTTTAAATAATTATAAAATTTAAACGGAGAAATTTTACCTTCTTCAAATTGATTGGTAATTGGTGAATCAAAAAACATATCATATATATCCTCTGGAGATTTTTTTGTATATTTAGAAATTTTTTTAGCTGAGATATAATGGTCGAAGGGAAGTATTACATTGCCTAAATCGAACAGAAAAGCTTTAATTTCCATAAGCCTTAGTTTATCATGATTCCTTCTGAATGTTCGAAACGGACCTTCGGATAACCTACTACATTCATCTTATTGTTTTCGCCTTAGAAATAATAATATTGTCTTTTATTCTAAAAACCTCCCCTAAAAATAACTCACTCACCCAAATATTAGTTCGCGTATGAAGTGTAATTTCAGAAGTTCTAATACTCCCACCTGCTATTGCCAGCCAGGGAATTAGATTGTCAGCCAAGTGTTTATCAACTGGAGCATTTGAACTAATTTCTTGATATAGTTTTTTAGCCGCCTCTTCTCCAACTACTTCTGCAGGTTTACCTCTTTCTCCCAAAGCATCGGCACCTAAGATAGCACCTTTCTCAGTTTCTACCCAAATTACTATCCCAGAGCCAACTGAAAGGCTGTCAGAATATTCATATTTAATATTAATCGCAATAGAATTATAAAAGTTTAGCAGGTATTTTTTACAGGAATCTTTTTGTCTCTCAGCTACTTTAGCATTTTTTAGCAAACTTGATGCATAGCTTATCCCCTCTATTTTAACTATATTACCCCTCTCCAGTAACTTTAGCCTCTTAATGTTTTTAATAGGTTGCATCTCAACTTCAACTTTTCCTCCACCTTTGGGATAATATCCTCTGTTTATAATATGTAAATTAATATCTGCTCCTGCTCTTTTTAGAACAGGAATTAAGACAGTATTATAATATTCTACAGGGATTTGCCCCTTTCCACAGGTTCCTCCAGATATAGAAAAGTTGCAACTTGAAGGAGCAAAAGATGCAGGTAAAATAATAGATTGAAGAATTAATCCTATACCACCTGCAGTGCCAATATCTATATTAAAAGAGCATGATTTAATCTCTTTAGGCTTAAAGATTACTTCTTCTGAGCCAATAGTAACTCCTTCACAATTTGCACTACATAGTTTAGAGCAAGCTTTAAATGCATGAAAGTGTTGCGTTCGTAAGCCTGGTTTTTTTCTTTTGCCTCTTATATTATATATTCTAAAAGGTTTCTCTGTAACGCAAGATAAAGCAAGGGATGTTCTTAATATCTGACCCCCACCTTCTAAGTAATCACCTGAGATATCTATCATTTTAACCTCACTTCTATGTTCGGCTAGAGAACAGGAAATATGGAACTTAGCGCACCTTCGGTGCGAATTTGTAGGGGGCGCCTGGCTACCGCAGGCAGGTGTTAGGGTGAGGGATGAAATTCAGCCAAATAAAATAGGTGTCTGTCCCTTGTGTATTTTCTGCAATTTTAATCGGACAGTAGTGCTTTTGAGCTATATTTTTAAGCCTGTTTTATGAAACCTATTGAATTCTTCTGAATTTCGATAGTAGTATCTTTATCTACCTTAAGTATTACAGTATCTTTTTTTACATCCGCTACAATTCCGTGGATTCCACCTGAAGTAACTACTTTATCACTTTTTTTAAGACCGGCTACCATCTGAGCATGTTCTTTTTGTTTTGTTCTTTGTGGTCTTATGAGTAAAAAATAGAATATAGCAAATATAACAATCAAAGGTAACAAGCTAATAAAAGGACTCGGCGACGGAACTTGAGCTCCCTGTCCGAGAGGAGTCCCTCCTAATGCATGCGCTAAATTTATCATTTGCCCACCTCCTATCTTGAGCCCACAACTTATGGAATAAAGTGCCCACCAAATTTATTTGGTGAGGTCGCCAAAGATGAACCTCGCTTTTAGCGAGTCTCGCTATTATGACGGAAACATAAGTTGTTTGGCTGAATTAAGTCCCGCACCATTTATGTAAATCAATTTATTTGCGGAACAAATTTTCATTTCTATACTTCTTAACAAATTCTCTTTTGAATTCTTCAAATTTATCTTAATGAATTAAAGTCCTTATCTTCTTCATAAGTTGTAAGTAAAAATAGATATTATGTAGAGATAT
>CAYOMG010000050.1:0-229 GCA_964404995.1 uncultured Planctomycetia bacterium
ATGGCTTCTATATCTTTTAAGTTATTTACTAATTCTAAACCTTTATCTTTTCCTAATACCAAAAGAGCAGTCGATAAAGCATCTGCATCAGTACAATTTAAAGCTATAACAGTTGCACTAATAACAGAATTCTCAACCGGATAACCTGTTCTGGGGTCTATAATATGAGAGTATCGCCTACCTTTGTAAAAGAAAAAATTACGATAGTCTCCAGATGTAGCAATAGCTT
>CAYOMG010000050.1:272-7440 GCA_964404995.1 uncultured Planctomycetia bacterium
TGTTGAATTCCTATATTCCAACCTTCTCCTGATGGGCCTTCTCCTAAGCAATATATATCTCCACCAGCATTAATAATAGCCTTTTCTATACCAGCTTCTCTTAAAAACTCCGAAACTTTATCAACTATAAAACCTTTAGCTATACCGGATAAATCTATTTTGACTCTTTCTGAATTAAGCCTTATCCTCTGGTTGTCTAAAAATTCTATCTTGTCAAAACCAACATAAGCTTTAATTTTATCGATTTTTTCTTTAGGAGGAATTTTAAATCTTGTGAGTCTGCGAGTACCAAAACCCCACAATTCTACTAACGGATATATGGTTATATCAAAAGCTCCATCTGTCTTTTTGCTCCAGTTTATAGCACAATTTAGAAGTTCCCACATCATATCTCCTACTATAATAGGTTCCCTACCAGCTGAATTGTTTAATTTATTTAATTCACTTTTAGGTTCAAATTTACTAAATTTTAACTCTAAATTTTTCATTAAAGAAATAGCTTCATTTATACTCTTCTGAATATATTCAGAAGATTTATCTTTATCCAAAATTTCAATTTCTATCTTTGTTCCCATAAGAGAAAAAGTACCCACAACAGACTGACTATATGCTAAATTGGATATATCGATAAGACTTGTGATAAAAAAAGATGCAAGAATTATTAAAAATATAGTAGAAATTTTCAAAATGGTGGATTTAATAAAGATTAGATTAAAGGATGGCATAGGTTTTCATATTAAAGAAGACAGAAGCCAGATGTCAGAAGTCAGAAAAAAACTGTTTTTCTTTGCCTGCCGGCAGGCAGACTACTTACTACTTTAATTGTTATCTATATTTAACCTCCATAAGATGTAGTCCTTTAGCAGGAACAGTAGCTCCTATTCTTTTTCTATCTTTTGCCCGAATTATACTTCTTATATCGCAAGGTTTAATTTTATTCCTTCCCACTTCAAGAAGTGTGCCTGTTATATTCCTCGCCATATTGTATAAAAAACCTTCTGATTCAATATCTATGAAAATTAATTTGCCTTTTTTAGTTATTTTTATTTTTTTAATTGTCCTTACAGAATTTCTTTCAATTTTATCTTTTTTCTGGAAAGATTTAAAATTATGAGTTCCTATTAAATACCTACAAGCCTTTCTCATTTTTTCTATATCTAAGAGATAACTTACATGCAAGGAAAAAAATCTAAAAAAAGGTGATTGATATGGAGCATTGAATATATAATATCTATATTTTTTAGATTTTGCTTTAAACCTTGCATTAAAAGATAGTTTCACGTCTTTGACTTCTTTTATTCTTATATCTGAAGGCAGACTGGCATTTAGTGCCCTAATTAAATTTTCACAATTTAATTTTGAATCTGTTTTGAAATTTGCTACTTGAGCTTTAGCATGAGTTCCGCTATCAGTTCTCCCTGAGCCGATTATTTTTACTTTCTCTTGCAAGATTTTCCGCAGAGCTTCTTCTATTATCCCCTGAACAGTTCTGCATTTATTCTGCTCTCTGCTTTTTATTCTCTGTCTTCTGTTTTCTGTTCTCTGTTTTCTGTTTTGAACCTGCCAACCATAAAAATTTGTACCATCATACTCTATTACAAGCTTTATATTACGCATGAATTCAATTATACTCAATATATATCCTATAATAAAGTATGAAATTCCGATGCTCAAAGATATCTATTGAGCATATACATAAAACAGATGTCAGAAGTTTCAAGCTGCATGCTTCATGCTGCAAACTGCAAGCTGCAAGACACAAGTTGCAGGCCTCAAGAGTCAAAGCTTGAAGCTTGAATCCTGCAGCCTGAAGCTTGAGACTTGTAGCCTGTGGCGTGAAGCCTGAAGCCAATAATTTATCTTATGTTTTTTCCTGTCATCTGTCCTTTGATACTGTGTTTAAAAAATGTTTTATGAGGTATTCTGCTATTTGTATAGTATTAAGAGCTGCACCTTTGCGTAGATTATCCGAGACACACCAGAGCCAATAACCATTTTTCCGAAAAATATCTTTACGGATTCTTCCAACAAAACAATCATCTTTACCAGAGGTTTCAATGGGCATAGGATAAGTATTAGCTTCAACATCGTCAATTAAACTTATTCCATTAAAATTTTGTAGAGCCTGTTTTATATCTTCAATACTAAGTTCTTTCTCAGTCTCTATATAGATAGATTGACTGTGACTATTTAATATTGGCACTCTTACACAGGTTGATGAAATTTCGATTTTCTCATCATGGAGTATCTTTTGTGTCTCTTTTACTGTCTTCCATTCTTCAGTAGTAAATTCGAGCTTTTCAAATTTACCAATTTGAGGAATTATGTTAAAACCAATAGGATAGAGTAAATTTAATTGTTCTTTCTTTTTACCTTCAAACCAACTTTGTATACCTTTTTCTAAATCATCTATTTGTTCAAATTTTTCAAAAAGTTCTTTTAATTGATTAAATAAATCTACTTTTGCACTTTGGCCTGCACCTGAGACAGCTTGATAGGTTGATACTATAACTCGATTGATCTGAGATAGACGATATATAGGAGCTAAAGCTAAAACCATTTGTATGGTTGAGCAATTAGGACTTGCTATTAACCCACTATGCTTATTTAAATCCTGAGAATTCACTTCAGGAATAACTAAGGGTACATCAGGCTCTAATCTAAAATCTGTACCATTATCAATTACTACGCAACC
The DNA here is from genome assembly GCA_964404995.1 of uncultured Planctomycetia bacterium. Classification (GTDB taxonomy): domain Bacteria; phylum Omnitrophota; class Gorgyraeia; order M55B152; family CAYOMG01; genus CAYOMG01. Next base: position 2,968 of record CAYOMG010000050.1, read on the forward strand.
ACGCTTTATTGCTTCCTTAGCAAAAGTTATTGATGCACCTTTTTCTCCTTCAGTTCCAGCGAATAGAGCTATATGGAAACCCTCAAATTCTAAAGGATTTATCTTCTTTACTCTGTATATATCTCCATCAAGTTTAATATCTCTTTCACTTCTGGCTAATACTTTCAAGTTATTTATAGGAAAATTTCGCTTTTTTAAAATACGAAGCATTTCAACTCCGACTGCACCCACTCCCACTACCACAACATTGTATTTCTTCATTTTATTTTCTAATAAAAATTACGTTAATGTTACATGAAAGGCGTAAAGTGTAAAGGATTCGACTTGACACCTGACACTTGACACTTGACACCTTTACCTGACACTTGACACCTGACACTTGACACAATTTATAGATATCATCCATTCTGTAAATTTTCGGCTACCATATCACCAACCTCAGAAGTAGTATGTCCCATCTTACCAGCAGACATACCCTTCATTTCTCGGATTGTTTTTTGAACTGAATCTTCAACTGACTTGGCAGCCTCTTTTTCACCTAAATGTTCAAGCATCATCCCAAGAGCACAAACTGCTGCCAAAGGATTAATTTCTCCTCTTCCTGTGTACTTAGGAGCTGAGCCACCTATAGGTTCAAACATAGAAATACCTTTTGGGTTTATATTTGCTCCTGCCGCAATACCCATGCCACCTTGAATAGTTGCCCCTAAATCAGTGATTATATCCCCAAACATATTACAGGTTACTATTACATCAAACCATTCAGGATTTTTTATCATCCACATACAAATAGCGTCTACATGTGCATAGTCTGTTTTTATATTTTTATATTCATCAGCGATTTTTTTAAAAACTCTTTCCCATAAATTGTGAGCATAGGTTAAAACATTTGTTTTTGCGCAAAGAGTAAGTAAACTTTTCTTATTTCTTTTTTTGGTATATTCAAATGCATATCTAATACATCTTTCAACACCTTTCCTGGTATTTATCATCTCCTGAATTGCTACTTCATCTAAAGTATCCTTCTTTAAAAATCCACCTATGCCTGCATATAAACCTTCCGTATTTTCTCTTACTACTACGAAATCTATATCTTCAGGATTTTTATCTTTTAATGGTGTCCATACACCGGGAAAAAGTTTCACTGGACGCAAATTTATATACTGGTCAAAATAGAAACGCAATTTTAGAAGTATGCCTTTTTCTAAAACTCCTGGCGGAACTTCTGGATGACCTATCGCACCTAAATATATTGCATGCATGCTTGAGATTTCCCTTAATATAGAATCAGGTAAAACCTCTTTTGTCTTTAAATATCTTTCTCCACCAATATCATACTCAACAGTTTCATATTCAAAACCTGTAATTTCACTTACTTGTTTCAGAACTTTTAGTCCCTCTCTTACTACTTCTGGTCCTGTCCCATCACCTGGCAATACTGCTATCTTATACATCTCCCTTTTTTCTCCTTCTTGCAATAAATCCCAATTTCAAAATTCAAAATTTTAAGCTATATCGCGTCTTATCTATGAAGGAACTTGCAGTGCACTCTTTCCTTTTTTTGGATTTGGGATTTTGGATTTATTTTGGATTTTGCAATATTTGGATTTCTCTTTAATATTATAAGATTTTTTTACCCACTCTATCAGTCCTCCTGATTTAATAATTTTCTGTAAAAATATCGGAAAGACTTGCAGCTTATATCTTTCATTTTGTGTAATATTTTCAATTATACCTTTATCTAAATCTATCTTTATAAAATTGTCTTGTTTTATTTTCCACGCCTGACTACATTCCAATATTGGTAATCCTGAATTTATTGCGTTTCTATAAAATATCATCGCAAAGCTTCTTGCTATTATACAGGATACACCACATCCTTTTATCGCTAATACAGCATGCTCTCTGGAAGAACCACATCCAAAGTTTTTGCCTGCTACTATAATATCCCCTGGAGATACTCTTTGTGTAAACCTTTTATCCTTATCTTCCAAGCAGTGTTTTCCTAATTCTTTTTCATCAGTTGTAACTAAATACTTAGCAGATATTATATCGTCTGTATTTATATTGTTTCCAAACTTCCAAACCCTTCCTTTAATTTTCATTATTAACGAATAGACAATTTATAGATTCTTTCTCACATCTGTGGCAAATATAGAAAGAACCTGATTACACACCTGTCTGCCGCAGGCCCCGTTTTACGGGGCAGGCAGAGATTTTAAAAGATTACACAAATTCCTCGTTACTGATTTTATCTGTGTAATCTGATTTTTAATTAATGTAAATCAGAGGTCTCTGAGGCTTTTTTCAGAGGCCCCTAAGTATCAATTTGACACCCGTTAGGTATTTACCCCGTAAGAGACCGAAGGTCTTACGGGGTTTACTATCTAACCGGGTAAATATAATCTTTAAGTTGATTAATCTGTTTATCTTCTCCTAAAACAATAATAATATCACCTACTTTTAACAGGGTTTGTGGACCTGGGTTATATGTAAACCTCGCCAGAGGCTTACTATCTAACTGGGTAACCCTATTTACCTCTTTATGTTTTATAGCTACCACAATTAAACCTGTCTCCTGGGGTATTCTTGCCTCTTTCAGATTCAACCCGGACAATCTTGAATTCTGCGATAAATTTTCTACTCCTGCTCCCTTGGTCATTATATCTAGAAAATTAACTACCTCTGGTCTTAATACAATAGAAGCCATTCTCTTTCCTCCAATTAAATCAGGAGAAATTACATAATCTGCTCCAGCTTTAAGCATTTTGCTAAAACAATCTTCATCTATAGCACGGGCTACTATGCGTAAATTCAGATTTAAGCTTCGAGCTGAAAGTATAACAAATAAATTATCTTTATCTGTAGGCAAGGCAGCTATTAAGCCTTTAGCTTTTTCTATCCTTGCTTCTTTCAGTGTAGCATCGTCTGTAGGATCTGCTTCTAATATTACCAAGTCGCCTCCATCCTTGATAACCTTTTCTGCCTCCTGCTGTTGGTTAGATATTATAACAAAGGGGACTTTTGCATTTTTAAACTCTTTAATTACCTGTTTAGCAGTTTGTCCGAAACCACAAACTATGTAATGATCTGAAATTTTAGTAAGATTTTTCTCCATTTTCTTCCTCCTGCGTAAATGTGTAAACTCACCCTCTATAATAAATGAACTAATAGCACTAATACCAAAAGCTACAGTAGATAAACTTGTTATAATCAAAAATATAGTAAATATTCTTCCAAAAAAAGTTAATGTTCTAACTTCAGTAAAACCAACGGTAGAGATTGTAATTATAGTCATATACAAAGCATCTAAAATGGACCATCTCTCTATTAATGTATATCCAATAGTGCCAGTTAAAATAATAGTCAATATTAATATTAAAGCTAATTTAAATTTCTTTAACGGCTCCATAATGGAGTTCTTCTACAGGGATTAATTTTCCTACTTTAGATTTACCCCGTTAGATAGTAACCTTCTAAGGAGGCTTACTCATGTAGTCCACAAATTCAATTCTGCCGAAGAGTTCTTTTCTAATTGCTCCTATTCTGTCCTGGATATAGGGGTGCGTTCTTAAGTGAAGCCTTCTAATAGGTCGGTCTCTTTTTATTTCTCTTAATTTTTCCAGAACTTTTATCATCTGCGTTGGATCGTAACCTGCATCTTGCACATATTTTATAGCTAACCTATCTGCTTCGAGTTCATCTTCTCTGGAATAAGAAAGGAATAACTTGTTTATAGCTCTTATTGCTCTATTTCTTGTCTTTGGAGAATCTGAACTTCTGGAAGCAATAATAAGCAGAGCCTCATATCCTAATCTCTGCTGCAATCTATAAATACTATGCCTGGCTACAACATGGGCTATTTCATGAGCTAAAACACAAGCAATTTGATCGTCATTATCCAATATATCTATAAGACCTTTGTTAATATATATAAATCCCCCAGGAAGAGCAAAGGCATTTGGCTCATCTTTATCTAATACTCTAAAATGATATACAATATCCTGTCTTTCAGAAACATTGGCAATTCTTTGACCTATTGTTTCTATTTTAAGAGAAAGTTCAAAATCATCTGTAAGTTTATATATCTCTTCAATTCTTCTAGATAGTGACTCTCCTAATCTTACTTCCCTATCAGTACTTATAAATGTAATATTTTGCCTACCTGTTGCAGAGTTATACTCTGTAACACATGCAGATAAAAAGAAAGTAACTAATATGGAACAATATATAAGAAATTTTGTCATTATAATTATTTGAGACCGCTGCAGACTTTTAACATATCCAGCGACCTCTATTTTTTCAATGCAGATAATACAAGATTTAGTTGTTGAGTAATTTTTTTAAGTATTTTATTATTCTCGTCTAGTATCTTTCCAAATTTTTTTGATTGTTTTTCAGCTTGTTTTGCAATTTTTATTGCCTCTTGAACCTTCTTAAAATCAAACATTACGACATCCTTTTTAAAGAGTG
>CAYOMG010000051.1:0-3473 GCA_964404995.1 uncultured Planctomycetia bacterium
GGGGTAAATTCAGCCAGCAGACTTATGTTTGCTCGCTCCGTAAGTCTGGGCTTCATTAATAATTTTTGCAGAGTTACAAAAGAATTTAAAAGTAAATCAATTCAGAAAGTTTTATTAAAGCCCAGTGGCAATTTCCCCAAATATTTCCTCTACTAAATCTTCAATAGTAATCATCCCGACATTTCTATCTTTTTCATCCATTAGAATCGCCATCTGCCTTTTCTCTTTCTGAAGCAATAAAAGTAACTCATCTATAGGCATTTCTTTATTAATAAATATTAAAGGTCTCATAAACTCTTTCAAATTTTTATTTTCATCAACTTCAAATAAGATATCCATAATATTTACCATGCCTATTATTTTTTGAGGATTCTGTCCATACACTGGAATGCGAGAAAAATTAGTCCTTTTTACAATATTCCTCATATCTTTTATACTTGAGTCAATCTTTAATGAAACTATCTTTTGCATAGATATCATTATCTCTTTTACTTTTGTAATTCCAAAGTCAAAAATACTATAAATCATAGAACGCTCACGGGAAGTTATTACTCCTTGTTTAGCACTTTCCAAAATAATGCATTTTAATTCTTCTCTTGTTACAAAAGGACTCTTGTGTGTTTCTTTAAATTGACCGAAAAATTTTAAAATAAAGCTGCTAATATATGTAATAAATGTTACCATAGGAGATAAAATAAGATAGAAAAATCTAATTGGCTTAGCAAAAGTTAAAAGTATTGTGTTAGATTCTTGTCTAAAAAGACTTTTGGGTATAATTTCTCCAAATAGTAAAATTATAGGGAACAAAATTACAACAGTAATCCATTTTTCTCCTCTGCCTATAAATTGTAAAATAAAACCAGTAAATATTGAAGTTGCCGAGATTACTGCAAAATTAGTACCTATTAAAGTAGTCGCTATTAATCTGTCTAAATCAGAAAGTAAATTATTGATGATAATAGCTTTTTTCTCCTTCTTAGTATCTATTTTATTTTTCAGTAACAATCTATTAATAGAAATAAATCCTGTTTCTATACCTGAGAAGAAACCAGATAATAATATAAAAAATGCTACTAAAAATAACCACCAAAACATACTCATCGGATTAAGGAGAAAGCTTTCTTAAATTACAATATACAATACCGAATACCAAAATTCCAAACATATCAGAAAACATATCAGGATACCAGAAAATCAGCACATCAGACTATCAGGAAAAACAAAAATACCTGATATACTGATGTCCTGATCTGCTTATCTCTGTTTTGGTCATTGCCCGCCATAAACCTTTGACGGATCCACCGATGATTTGTGGTGGATGATTTTGAATTTGTAATTTGTTTGGGATTTGTAATTTGGAATTTGTGATTTTATGCATTATGTATCTTGTTTATAAGCACCCTATAGATTCTATTTCTTTTTACCTCTTCCACTGTAAATTTTATACCTTTATATTCTATCCATTCACCAGATTTGGGAATTTTGCCAAACAATTCTAACACCAGTCCACCTATTGTTTCTGATTCTTCTGTAGGTAAATTCAGACATAAAATTTCGTTAACATCTCTAATCGGAATTTTTGCCCCAACTCTAATTACTTTTGAATCTACTCTTTCTGATGTTTGCTCTTCTTTATCATACTCATCCTGTATCTCACCTACAATTTCTTCTAAAATATCCTCTAAAGTTACAAGACCTGCGGTTCCTCCATATTCATCAACTACAACACTTAAATCCATCATTTTTTCTTGCAACTCCTTTAGAAGTTCAGCTATTTTTTTTGTTTCAGGAACGAACAATACCGGCTTTATAAATCTTTGCTGAACAACTTCTTTACCCTGCACTAAGATTTCTCCATTGCTGGGTTTATCCAACATAAATTCTTTAGTGTAAACTACACCTATAATTTTATCAATATTATCTTCAAATATAGGAATTTTTGTATGATTTGAATCTTTCATAAGTTCAATTAACTCATTGGAAGACGCCTCTTTCCTGCACGCGATAATATCTACTCTTGGAGTCATTATTTCATCTATTGTTCTATCTTGCAATTCAAATACTTCATGAATCATTTTCTTCTCTCCTGTATCAATTATCCCTTCTTTTTCTCCAATAGAGACCAAGCTTTTAAGTTCATCTTCAGTAATAAATGGTTCAACACCTACTTTAGCTTTACCTATTATCGACATAAAAAAATCAGTTATAATACGCAATATTTTCCTTACTGGCGCTAAAGCTATACTTAAGTATCGCAAAGGTATTGCAACTTGCAAAGATAAACTTTCGGCTTTTCTTAATGCGAACGACTTTGGGGTAACTTCACCAAATACCAAAATTACGAAAGTCATAACCCCAATAGTTATACCGATACCAAGATATCCAAATTTACTAATTGCAATAGAAGAAACTATGCTGGAAGCCAAAATATTGACCATTAGATTTGCAACCAAAATAGTAATTAATGTATGACGTGGAGTTTTGAGAAGGTTTAATACAGCGTTTCCTCTTATTGGATGCTTGAGAGATATACGTCTTAACTGAAATTTGCTTAAAGAAAAAAGGGCTGTTTCAGATGCAGAAAGGCATGCAGATAAAATAAGTAAAATACCTATAGATATAAATTGAACTAATATATTCACCAAGATACGCTCTTTCGGAGCTAAGGGTTCAAGTATCGGATTGAAATTCCGATGCTCAGACAGGTCCCAATTTCATCTGCCTCCGGCGGATGGATTTTTAGCCTTTCCTTAAGAGGCTACTTGTATAAATTATTTTTAATTATATATTCTCTAACTTTCTCTGGGACTAAATATCTTATGGATTTTTTATTCTTTATTCGATTGCGTATCAGTGATGAAGATATATCAATTTGAGTAATATCTAAACAAAGCGCCTCTTTAGGTGGACTCTTTAAAGGATACTCTGGGCGTCTAACTATCACAAATTTTGCCAGCTTAAAAATTCTATCTAAATCTTTCCAGGAATACAATTCTTTCAAAGAATCAGAACCTGTTATGAAAAAAAGCTTATCTTTATTATAGACTTCAGCCTTAAGCTTATTTAAAGTTTCAACTGTATAACTTTTAGCTTTAGCTTTAATTTCTATATCAAAAATAGAAAATTTGAGATTATTTCTAATAGCTAATTTTATCATATTATATCTATCTTTGGCTTCTATAATACCCTGTTTTGATTTATGCGGGGGGATGAAAGTCGGTATAAATACTACTTTATCTAAATTAAGCCGTAGAGAAACTTCCTCTGCTAATATTAAGTGCCCATTATGAACAGGATTGAATGTTCCCCCCAATATACCAATACGCATAAGACTATTGTTCTACTGTTCTATTGTTAAATTGTTAATTTCTGATTTGTAAAATTAATTAGATGATTTATTTCTTTAGGTAATCTCTTTAGTTCATTTAAAATTTGTTGACATTCCTTTTCTTTTAAAAGTTTTCTTATCTTTG
>CAYOMG010000051.1:3493-3727 GCA_964404995.1 uncultured Planctomycetia bacterium
ACAGACTCACTCGTGGAACCATAACTATAATGATAGAAATTAATCTTATCTTTTTTGAAATATCTGCCGAACCCTTCAGCAATATTTGCAGATATAGAATCAATTGCTTTAACTAATTGTTTACCAACTGTATCCTTGGCAAAATAATTCCATTTGAGCACAATTCCCCACACATAATTAGATAATTCAAAAGCTATTCTATAAGCATCAATATCTTCTAATCGCAAATATTTT
>CAYOMG010000051.1:3737-7373 GCA_964404995.1 uncultured Planctomycetia bacterium
AATAGACCAATAGAACAATAGAACAATAGGGCAATGGGGCAATGGGGCAATGTAACAATTACATTCTAATCTGGCCATTGCCAAAAATTATATACTTGTAAGTAGTAAGTTCTTCTAACCCCATAGGACCTCTGGCATGGATTTTATCTGTACTAACTCCAATCTCAGTACCTAATCCAAATTCTCCGCCATCTGTAAGCCTGGTTGACGCATTAACATATACACAGGCTGAATCTACTTCTTTCAAAAATCTCCACGCATTATTATAATCCTTAGTAATTATTGCATCTGAGTGTAGACTGCCATACTTTCTAATATGAGCAATCGCATCATTTAAACTACTTACCACTTTCACAGAAAGAATTAAATCTAAATATTCAGTATAAAAATCTTCTATTTTAGCTAATTTTATACCGGAGAAGATTTTTTTCGTTTTAGAGCATCCCCTTATTTCTACATTAACTTTTTTAAATTTTTTTAATATACCGGGCAAGAATTTAGCGGCGACTTTTTCATGGACAAGAAGTGTCTCCATTGCATTACAAGTTCCTGGACGTTGAACTTTAGCATTAAAACAAACTTTCTCTGCCATTTTTAACTCAGCCAATTCATCTACAAATATATGGCATACACCCTTATAATGTTTTATCACCGGGATTTTCGACTTATTAACTACTTCTTTGATTAAGCTTTCTCCACCCCGGGGTATAATTAAATCTATATATTTATTTAAACTAAGCATAATCTGAACTGCTTTTCGGTCAGTAGATTCAATAAAGTTTATGCTACCTGCAGGCATGCCTGCTTTTTCTCCTGCTTCATTTAATACCTTGTATATAGCTAAATTAGAATTTATTGCCTCCTTGCCACCTTTTAATAAAACAGCGTTTCCTGATTTTAGACAAAGCCCTGCACAATCTGAGGTAACATTTGGTCGGGATTCATATATAATACCAATTACTCCTATAGGCACACACATCTTTCCTATGTCTAAACCGTTTGGTCTTTTCCACATTTTTGTTATTTCTCCTACTGAATCTGGTAATTTTGCAATCTCTTTAAGTGAAATTGACATACCCTCTAATCTTTTCAAATTAAGAGTTAAACGGTCAATAAATGCATTTGATAACCTGAGCTTTTTCGCAGTATTTATATCTTTTTTGTTTTCTTTTAAGATAAAAGAGGCGTTTTTTTTAAGTTCTCGAACCATAGCTAAAAGACAATCATTTTTCTTCTTAATGGGAAAAGTAGCTAATTCCCAGGAAGCCTCTTTAGCACTTTTAGCCAATTTTACAATATCGTATTTTAAAGTCATATTTTTCCTCTCTTATTCCCTCTCCCCTATTAAATCTCAAGCGACCATTACCGTCACAAAGCGCCTGCTAATTCAGACACATATAAATTGTTCCGATGTATTATTTCATCATAGAATTTTTGTCCTAAAACTTTTTTAATTTGTGAAGTTTTTAAGCCTTTTATTTTTTCTATATCTTTTGAAGAATAATTGACAAGTCCACGAGCAAATTCTTTCCCGGATTTATCCAGAATATCTACTACATCACCACATTGAAAATTACCCTCTAATCCAACAATACCTGAAGGGAGTAAACTTTTACCTTTATGAACTAATGCAAGTTTCGCTCCATTATCTACTATTATTTTTCCGGAGGGCTTTGAGCTAAACCCAAGCCAACGTTTCCTTGCGCCTATTTTGGTCGGAGAAGGACAAAAGTAAGTCCCTACACTTTCACCCTGAAGAAGTTTCTCTACTATCCCCTTTTTAGGCTTGGTGATAATACAAGGGATACCGCAATTTGAAACAATCTTGGCTGCCTGGAGTTTGGTAATCATACCTCCAGTAGTAGCCCATGATTTAGTCCTCCAGGATAGGTCAAAAAGTTCCGCTGTTACATCTTCAACAGTTTCAATAAGTACTCTTTTATTTCCAAATGGTATATGAATTCTTGGTTTAATCTTAGGAATTTTTGTTAACGCATTCTTATCCACATACAATCCTTCTAAATCTTGAAATATAACTAAAAGGTCACATCCTACTAAGTTTGCAACCAAAGCAGATAGTTTATCGTTATCTCCAAATCTTATCTCATCAACTGCCACTGTATCATTCTCATTTATAATGGGTACGATATCATAATTTAGGATTGTAAAAAGTGTATTTTTAGCGTTAAGATATCTTTCTCGATTATTCAAATCTTCTCTGGTAAGTAATACTTGAGCCACTTTTTTATTCTTTTTACCAAAAATTTCATTATACATTTCCATTAGCTTATTCTGTCCAATAGATGCTGCTGCTTGTAACTTAGGTAAAGTTTTAGGTCTTTGTTTAAGTCCCAAAATTTCTAAGCCTGCGGCTATTGCCCCAGAAGAGACTACAATTACTTTAAACTTATTTTCCATAAATTTTACTATTTCATCTACAATGATTTTAATGTTCTTTTTCTGTATAATATTCTCTTCTGAAGTTAATACCGAAGTTCCCACTTTAACTACAATTATTTTTACCCTGGAAAAATCTATTCTTTCCATAATTTTTAAAAAATTATTTTTGTAATACCTTCCAGTAGTTTTTGAATACCATCGCCCCTTAAAGCTGATATTGAATAAATTTTATTTTTTATTTTATTTTTACATATATTTATTTCATTTTTTGATGATAAAAGGTCAATTTTATTCAGGCAGACAATATACGGCTTTTTAAAAATGTTTAAATCAAAAGATTTTACTTCTTCAAATAAATAATTTAACTCTTCACATGGGTCCCTGACAAATGCAGAAGTCGTATCAAGTATATATATTAAAAGTTTAGTTCGTTCTATATGCTTTAAAAATTCTATTCCTAATCCTGCACCTTTATACGCTCCTTTAACCAGGGCTGGGACCTCTACTGCTACAAACTCTTTATCGTCCACTCTTGTTAAACCAAGCACCGGAAATTTTGTAGTAAATGGATAATCTGCTATTTTAGGTTTTGCATTTGAAATTCGACTGATAAGAGTTGATTTTCCTGAATTAGGATACCCTATTAGACCTACATCAGCTATAATTTTAAGTTCTAATAAAAGAGATAATTCTTCGCCTTTTTGACCATATGTAGCTATCTTTTTTCTATGATTTCCTCTTCCTGGTTCGCCACCTTTTGCTGTTATTACTTTACTTCCTAATTTATCTAAATCACGCAAAATAAAACCCTCAGGTAACTTTTTAACTATTGTACCTGGGGGCACTTTAATTATGCAATCTTCCGCATCTTTGCCTTTTTTATTATTACTACTACCATTCCCACCTGAGGAGGCATAAAAATGTCTTTTGTATTGAAAATTTAGAAGTGTAGATAAATTCCCATCCGCCTGGATTATTACATCTCCTCCTTGCCCACCATCACCTCCATTTTCTTTTTGATATCTGTTTCTTCTGGATCTCGTAAAACTATTAGATCCCCTACCTCCATCTCCTGCTTTTACAAAAATTTCAGTTTTATCTATAAACACAATCTAAATAGATTCTATACTTACTACACGAGGTTTAAGAAATTTGACTTTCCCATCCGCTTTGGCAAATAAAGTGAAGTCTTTTCCACCACCTACATTTATTCCAGGTTTAAATTTAGCCCCTCTT
>CAYOMG010000052.1:0-7326 GCA_964404995.1 uncultured Planctomycetia bacterium
CACTGCTAACTACTACTTTGTCATCAATGAAAGATACTATATCCATTTTGTCCCAGAGGGATTTACAAACAAAAATAAAAACTTTAATTGGGGGAGCACCAGTTACTGAAGAATTTGCTAAAAATATTTGTGCTGATGGCTATGGAGAGAATGCCAGCACAGCCGTTGATGTGGCTAAGGAGTTAATAGGCCTAAATATTAACAAATAGAAAGCTATGGCAATTTTTAGAAAACCTAAGCATCCCATGATTAAGGTGTTCAAGAAAAAAGATATTCCGGACGGGATCTGGCTCAAATGCGAAGATTGCAGAAAGATTATATTCAGGAAAGTTGTAGAAGAAAATTTAAAAGTATGCCCAAAATGTAATTACCATTTTACATTGACTACAGAAGAGAGAATAGGATTGCTTTTAGATGATGGGAGTTTTAATTCTATAGATGATTCTTTGAAACCCATAGATCCATTGCAATTTAATGGACCTATTCCTTATAAGCAAAAGCTGCAAAACGAGCAAAAAGAGACAGGATTATTTGATGCTGTCACTATTGGAATTGGTGAGATAGGTAGTATTAAGGTTGCTTTTGGAATAACTGACTCAAGATTTATGATGGGTTCAATGGGCTCAGTCGTAGGAGAAAAAATTACAAGAATAGTTGAAAAAGCTGCAGTTGAAATTCTCCCTTTAATTATAATATCTGGTTCAGGAGGAGGAGCTCGGATGCAAGAAGGGATGTTTTCTTTGATGCAAATGGCTAAGACATCTGCATCTTTATCTTACTTTCATCAAAAGAACCTTTTATATATTTCAGTTTTGACTAATCCTACTATGGCTGGAATTATGGCCAGTTTTGCCTCTTTGGGTGATATTATAATTACAGAGCCTAAAGCATTGATAGGATTTACAGGGCCGCGAGTAATTGAGCAGACTTTAAAACAGAAATTGCCAGAAGGATTTCAGAGATCAGAGTTTCTCTTGGAACATGGACTTATAGATATGATAGTGCATAGAAAACATCTAAAAGATACTTTAGTTAAGCTGTTGAGTCATCTTGGTTAACTTTCTGATTGTTAAGAGATATAATTTCCTATGCAATCAAGGGAAAAATTTAAAATCCAAATACTACCAAATCCAAAATAAATCCCAAATCCCAATACTACCAAATTTGGTACTTATTGGTAGTATTTGAGCTTGGGATTTCCCCGAAGGGGTTTGGTAATATTGGTATTATTTGAAATTGGGATTTTAAATAACATATTATACGAGTGAGGTAAACCATGGCACAGGTAAGTCTTAACAATGTAACAAAAATATATTCTGGCAACATAACTGCAGTTAAAGATGTTAATTTATCAGTTGAAAGTAAGGAATTTATTGTTTTAGTTGGGCCATCGGGATGCGGTAAATCTACAACCCTAAAAATGATTGCTGGTTTGGAAGAAATTAGTAAAGGGGAAATTTTTATTGGAGACCAATTGGTTAACCATGTTCCGCCTAAGGATAGAAATATAGCTATGGTATTTCAAAATTATGCTTTGTATCCACACTTCAGTGTTTACAATAATATGGCGTTTGGGTTGAAGATCAGAAGATATCCTAATGTAGAAATTGACAAAAGAGTAAGAGAAGCTGCTAAGATACTCAGCATAGAAGAACTATTGAATAGAAAACCCAAAGAACTTTCAGGTGGTCAACGTCAGAGAGTTGCTGTTGGCAGGGCCATAGTACGTAAACCTATGGTATTTTTATTTGATGAACCTTTAAGTAATTTAGATGCCAAATTAAGAACACAGATGAGATTCGAAATAAATAAGTTACACACAAAACTTCAAACAACAATGATTTATGTCACACATGATCAAGTAGAAGCAATGACTATGGGGGATAAAATTGCAGTGCTAAAAGACGGGCTAATGCAACAGTTTGCAAGCCCATGGCAACTTTATAATGAACCTACCAATAAATTTGTTGCAGAATTTATAGGTTCTCCCCAGATGAATTTTATTACAGGTAAAATAATCAAACAAGATTCTAAATTTTATTTCTTTGAAAAAAGCTTGAAAGTTAAAATTATAGATAAAATGTTTGAGAGACTTTCTGTTTATGAAGACAAAGAGATTATTTTTGGTATAAGGCCAGAAGATATATATGATAAATTATTCGCATCAGATACATTTACCGAAAATGTTATTAATGTAACTGTTGAAGTAGTGGAGCCTATGGGTTCAGAATTACATATATATTTAAAAGTTGGGAAAAATTCAATAGTTGCTAAAGTTGATCCTCGAGATGTTCCTGATGTTAATCAGGACATGGAAGTTATCTTTGATATGAACAAGGTTCACTTTTTTGATAAAGAAACTGAAGAAATTGTAATATGATACCTCTGAATAAAACTATTAAAAATATATCAGAGACTTCCGATTACACAGATTATTTAAGATTATACAGAGCAGTAATATTATCTGTGCCCATCTTGTATTTCTTCATCTTATAATAATTTTATATGTTATCAAAGAATAAAATCATTATATTAAGTATTTGCATGATAAGTTTTCTATCTTTCCTTAAGTTTAATCCGAACAGAATTATTAAAAATCCTCCCAGTGTGCAATATTTTAAACGCACTATTCTTAATATATACCATAATAATTATGCTAAGCTGGCTTTTTGTAGGATTTATAGCTGGTTTTATATTCTTAGGTTTTTCTATTGTTATGGTGTTGCTAATAATGATGGGTACTTATAATATGTCATTTATTATACATATACCAATTTTCTTATTCACAGCAATTATATCTTCTGTAAGACATAGTAAAAATACCCAATTAGTATATAAAGCTCAGATAAAACTCGAAAAATTCATAGAAGATAAAAATACATTAGAAAATAATTATAATAGACACCTTCACTTGAATGAATCACTAAATAAGAGGCTTGAACGATTTGTAACATTAAAGAATTTTTCTGAACAGTTAAGTTCTACTCTTTCTATAGATCAACTTTCTCATTTAATAATTGATATTACTTTTAGTATAATAGGAAAATCTCAAGCATGTTTTCTCTTCTCGGTAGATGAGACTAAACTTGATTTGAATCTGATTCATTCAAAACATCCAACTTCTATATTAGGGATTAAAAATAAAAAGGGGGATATTTTTGACCAATGGGTGCTCAGACGAAGAAAACCATTATTAATTCCTGATAAAAACAAAGATTTCAGATTTAATTATGAAAAAAGTGGAGATACCGATAGGAATTTTAGAGCTATTATTTCTTGTCCAATGATAACTGAAAACAGAATAGTTGGAACTATTAGATTGGACAGCGAGTATCAAGATACATATACTTCAGATGATTTAAGACTTTTAGATATCATTTCAGATTTAAGTGCAGTTGCAATAGAAAATGCAAATTTGTATCAGAAGTTAGAAGAATTAGCTATAAAAGATGATTTAACACAAGTTTTTGTCAAACGATATTTTGAATCCAAGTTAGATGAAGAATTTAATCGAGCAGTTAGATTTGATTATCCTCTTTCGTTTTTTATGATAGATATAGACTATTTTAAAAGATATAACGATAATTTCGGGCATAAAGCCGGAGATAAAGTTTTAAAAGAAGTGGCAAAAACCTTAATCAATAAAACAACTTCGGAGGATGTAGTATCAAGATATGGCGGGGAGGAATTTTGTATAATTTTACCGAATATCACAAAATCAGATGCAATAAAGATCGCTGAAGAGATAAGAAAAGCTATTGAGTCTAAAATTATTACATTAAGAAGAAAACCAACAAAAATTACAGTATCTATAGGGGTTGCTAGTTTCCCAGAGGATACAAAGTTTAAACAAAACATTATCGAAATAGCCGATAATTTTCTGTATAAGGCTAAAAAAGAAGGAAGAAATAGAGTATGTTTCATCTAATTTTTCTTATAATTTTTGCTATCCTGACAGGTTTTTTTTGTAAATTAAAAATAAATATTTTATTTTTATCTCTGTTATGCATAATTGTTTTAATTTATTCTCTTTATATGAAAATTCATATAGACACTATTTTGGTGACTATTTTAACTCTGAATTTAGCTTGGTTTATTCCATATAGATTCAGGCAGTTGAAATCTTTGCAATTAAAAAAAGTTTTCTTGAAACAAGAAAAACACAGTTTATATTATAGAGAACTTGAACAGAAAGATGAAAGAGTCGAAAAAACAAATAAAAAGTTAGAAGCAGGTATTGCCAAAATCTCCCAACTTTATGAGATAACTAAACAAATGAATAAAGTTTTAGGATTTATGGAAAATCTTAATATTTTTGGTAAATTACTTAAAGAAAATTTTAATTTTAATAATTGCAGATTTATGCTTTTAAAAGAAGAGGATTCTCCATTAATAAAAAATGCATATAGAATCTCAAAAAAAGAAAGAGAAATAACTCAATATTCAAAAATAGATGAATCTGACTATAAACTTCTAAATCTAATTCTAAATAAGAAAAAGCCTTTATATCTTGATACTCAAACATTTAAAGGATTGGAAACCTCGCAGGGAATATTTTCTCAGGCTTGTGTGCCGCTAATTTCAGAAAACAAGACAAGTAGCATAATCATTACTGATAATTTACCAAAATTAGAATTTAGAAATTTTTTAATATTTGTAAACCAATTTAAAATGGAGTTGAGAAAAGTAAGGTTATACGAGAAAATACAGGAACAAGCTTTAACAGATAGTCTCACAGGAAGTTATGTCCGCAGACACTTTCTGCAAAGATTGGAGGAAGAATTGGAACGTTCACGAAAACACAATATGAACTTAACTTTTATAATGCTTGACCTTGACCATTTTAAAGATAAAAATGATCAATATGGGCATTTAGTAGGAGATGTTGTATTAAAAAAAATTGCAGCTTTGCTTAAATCCAGTGTGAGAGAAATTGATTTATTGGGAAGATATGGGGGGGAAGAATTTTGTCTGGCTCTAATTGATACTGATAGATCAGGTGCTTTCAATGTAGCAGAAAGAATAAGAGCCAGAATTGAAAACAAAAAAATCCGTGCATATGATGAGCAAATTCAAATTACAGTAAGTATTGGAATATCGTGCTTTCCTGAAGATGCAGATAATAAAGAAAAGTTAATTGAACTTGCAGACCAGGCTATGTATAAAGCTAAGCAAAATGGAAGAAATCGGATCTGTGTGTATAGAAGACAGAAAACAGATAACAGAAAACAGAAAACAGATAACAGATAACAGATGACAGATGACAGAAAACAGAGGACAGATTCTTTTCTGACCTCTGTTTTCTGTCATCTGTCTCAGGTGAGTAAAACTATGCAAGCAATAGCTATAGACATAGGTGCTACTAACACTAAATTGGCTTTAGTTTCTTCAAAATCTATAATAAGTAATAAAAAAGTGTACCAAACGGAAAAGTTTAAAAATAAAAATAGCCTAATTAACGAAGTGTGTAAATTTATAAAAAATATGAGTAAATCCTATGGTGTGAAATCTTGCGGAATAGCTTGCCCTGGCCCTGTGAATTTTGAGAATGGGAGAGTTCATTTTTTTATAAATCTTAAAGGCTGGGATAATGTGCCTATTAAGTCAATAATTGAAAAAAAAACTGGTTGTAAAGTTTTAATAGATAATGATGTAAATCTTGCAGCTATAGCCGAGTTTTTATATGGAGCAGGGAAAGGTTACAAAAATATAGTTTGCCTTACATTAGGTACCGGTGTTGGAGGAGGAATAATTATCGGAGGCAAACTTTATAGAGGGACAAATAGTGTGGCAGGTGAAATAGGACATATGCCTTTGAATTTAGACGGTCCGAAGTGTAACTGTGGAAGTAAGGGTTGTCTTGAAAGCTACGTTGGCAATCGTTATATTGTAAATGAGGCTATAAATTTAGCTAAAAACGTGAATAATACTAAAATGTTAGATTTATGTAATGGCAATCTAAAAAAACTCACTCCACAAATTATAGCAAAAGCAGCTACACTGAATGATAAAATAGCTTTGAAAACCTGGGAAAATATAGGATATTATATTGGACGTGGCCTTTCAGGTGTTGTAAACTTATTAAATCCAGAAATTATAATAATTGGTGGAGGCATAGGAGAGGCAGGTGAGGTGCTTTTTAGCCAAATTCGTAAAACTATTAGTGAATATGCTATAAGTGTCCATGCGAAATCAGTAAAGCTGGTAAAAGCAAAATTAGGACAGAATGCGAGTTTAATCGGTGCAGCCAGTCTATTCTTTAAAAAGTAGAGAGTAGCAAGTAGCAAGTAGCAAGTAGCAAGATTTTTTATTCGTACATCGTACTTAGTACATCGAAAAAACGAAGTACGATATACGAAGTGCGAATTTCTCTACTCTCTACTCTATTAGGGGGAGGTGAAAGCAAGTGAAAATTTTTATCGATACTGCAAATACTGATGAAATTAGCAAGGCAAACGAATTAGGAATTATTGATGGAGTTACTACCAATCCTACATTGATAGCCAAAGAAAATAGAAATTTTTTGGAAATTATAAAAGAGATTTGTTCTATTGTGGATGGGCCAGTAAGTGTAGAAGCAGTAAGTATGCAATGTGATGAAATGGTGAAAGAGGCAAGGGAGTTTTCAAAGATATCTTCTAACATAGTAGTGAAAATACCTTTAGTGGAAGAAGGCTTAAAAGCAGTGAAAATATTGAGTCGGGAAGGAATAAGTACTAATGTAACTTTGTGCTTTTCGGCACTCCAGGCACTTTTAACGGCTAAGGCAGGGGCAACTTACATAAGCCCTTTTGTAGGAAGACTTGACGATATAAACCATATTGGGATGGAGTTAGTAAGAAATATTAAAACCATTTATGATAATTATAATTTTACTACTCAAATCATTGTGGCAAGTGTCCGCAATCCAATCCATGTTTTAAATGCTAGCTTGATGGGGACAGATATTGTAACCTGTCCATATAATATTATACTGCAATTTTTGAAACATCCTTTGACCGATATAGGGATTAAAAGATTTTTGAATGATTGGGAAAAAGTACCGAAGAGATGACAAATATCAGAATTCAGACATCAGATATCAGACATCAGACATCAGACATCAGAAGTCAGAAATCAGAAGTCAGAAGTCAGAGGGCAGAAAAGAATCTGTTCTCTGTTTTCTGTTCTCTGTTTTCTGTCTTCTGTCTTCTGTCTTCTGTTTATGCTCAAGAGGCTGAGGGGCCAGTTATTATAAATGCTGATGTAGTGGAATTTTTTGAAAAGGAGAATATAATAAAAGGCAGTAAGAATGTTGAAGTAATTTTTGAAGATATGAGGCTTACC
>CAYOMG010000053.1:0-7295 GCA_964404995.1 uncultured Planctomycetia bacterium
ATGGGAAAAAGAACAATTTATATTAACGTCTTTAATAGGGAAAGATTGATGAGACTAATAACAAATCAATACATCCGACTTTTTCCCGCCGCTTCACTCTGGGGAAAAGTAGGTGATTCCCAACGTTATATGAGAGAAATAAAGGGAAATTATTTAAGAGTGCGAAGATAACCTAAAGAACTAATTGGAAAAACTATAAAAGGAATCATATATGAAAGTTCCAATTTTGTGGCTGAAAGATTTTGTGAATATAGAAATTAATACATCTAAATTAGCGCAGGAATTAACCATGGCAGGTTTTGAAGTAACTTCTATAGAAGATAGTGGAAAAGAAAAAATATTTGATATCGAAGTAACTCCTAATCGTCCAGATTGTCTTAGTATATTTGGCGTAGCAAAAGAGGTAGCAGCAATTACCGATAAGAACTTAAAATATCCCGACTATGTTGTTGACATTTTGACTCAGCGTTTGGAGAAGTCAAATAAAATAGAAATTGAAATAGAAGATTTTAAAGATTGCAATAGATATACTGCCCGAGTTCTAACTGGAGTAGAAGTTAAATCGTCCAAAACCTGGATAAAAAAGCGAATAGAACTTGTTGGATTAAAACCGGTTAATAATATTGTAGATATTACAAATTATTGTCTATTTGAATGGGGCCAACCCTTACATGCGTTTGACTATGATAAAATAGAAGGTAAAAAAATTATAGTAAGAAGAGCAAAACGAGGGGAAAGAATAGTAACTATAGATGGAAGAGAAAGAGAACTTAATTCAGAAATTTTAGTTATTGCTGATTCAAAGAAACCTATAGCTATAGCAGGAATTTTGGGAGGTAAAGACACAGAAGTTACCTCCCGGACTAAATCTATACTTATTGAGAGTGCACATTTTGCTCCGATACTTATAAGAAAAGCCTCTAAGATTTTAGGTATTATTACAGAATCTTCATATAGATTTGAAAGAAGTGTTAATATAGAACAGATTGCAAAAACATCTAATATAGCAGTCAATATTATAATTAAGATGTTGCAAGGTGTAGATATTCAATGGTCGAAATTAATAGATGTTGCTAAAATAAGATATCCTGAGAGAGAAGTGAGTCTAAGAGTTAGCAGATTAAATCAGATTATGGATACAGCCATTCAAGAAGGAGATGTTAAGAGAATACTAAAGAGATTAAATTTCGGTACAGTAAAAAACTATAAAGATAAACTCATAGTAGAAATTCCCTTATCAAGACAGGATATAAAAAGAGAGATAGATTTAATAGAAGAGATAGCGAGGATATATAGATATCAGAATATTAAATCTAAGCCAGCGTTTTATATCCGACCCAATTTAGAGATACAACAAATACATCAAAAGCAAAGAAAGTTTGAGGAAAATATCAGAATATCACTATTCCAAACAGGTCTTAATGAAACCTTGACTTATAGTTTGATAAAAAGTAAAGATTTAAAACGACTAAGATTGGGACAAAAAAATATAATTCAGATAAAAAATCCATTAAGTGAAAATTTTCATATTCTAAGACCTACACTTATTACAGGTATTTTAGATACTATAATAAAAAATATTAGAGTTGGCTTGGATGAAGTGGAAATTTTTGAATTGAGTAAAGTATATTTGCTAAGAAATGACAAAACTGCAAAGGAGGTAAAAAGACTTGCTATAGGTATTTGTGGAACAGAACTTTGTCACTGGGAAGATTCTTATAGAATGTTAGATTTTTTCTATCTTAAAGGTATAATAGAAAAAATATTCCGAGATTTAAGAATTTATAATTATGAATTTGTCAGAAAGCAGATTGATTTATTTTCTTTATCCACTTCTTCCAGTATTTTAATTAAGGATAAAGAAATTGGCTTCCTGGGTGAAGTAAATAAAAAAATAGCCCAAGAGCTTGGATTAAAGCAAAAAGTATATATTTCTGAAATTGATATCCAACGGCTATTTATAGAATCTAAATTAGACAAAAAATTTAAACCTCCAGCTAAATATCCTTCAATAGTAAGAGACTTATCTTTAATAATTAAAAAAGATATTCCTGTATCAGTTATTATTTCAACGGTCTCTAAAGAAGCTCGCCCTCTTTTTGAAAGAATGGAATTATTTGATGTATATGAAGGCCCGCAGATACCACCTGGCACAAAATCTTTAAGTTTTCGGGTTGTATTTGGAGCTAAGAATAGGACTCTTCAAACAGAGGAGGTTCGAGCTTTACATAACAAGATATGCAAAAGACTTTCAGAGAAGTTTCAGATCGTTTTACGCTAAACAACAATTTACTCCTTGTATTTGTTTTAATAAGATGTTATTATTAAATAGATATACTTCCCTGCGGTGCACGTTACAGTCCTATATACATGAGCCAACATCAATATATAGGGAACCTGACTCTCCGGTGACTGTGGTTATTGGAGGAGGGTACCCACCTGGGATACCAGGTTCATCGTTATAGGTGAACGGCACAGCGGGGATTTTATTTATGTAGATTCATTCCAAACAGCTTCGTTACTCAGTAAATAATTAGCATGGATCTATTTGGGATACAGAAAAAAAGTAATAAAAGAATACAGGATTTGCCATTAGCTGCCAGAATAAGACCAATCGCACTGGATGAATTTGTAGGGCAAAGACATATCTTGTCTCCTGGTAAATTACTAAGCAGGGCAATTCAAGCAGATAAGATCTCCTCATTGATTCTCTATGGTCCCCCTGGTTCAGGTAAAACTACATTAGCCTATATAATAGCTAATAAGACGAAATCCTTCTTCAAACATATTAATGCAGTCACTTCTAATGTCCAAGAATTAAGAGATATTATTAATAAGGCAAAGCAAAACAAAATTATAAATAATAAAAAGACTATACTTTTCATAGATGAGATTCATCGGTTCAACAAATTACAACAGGATGCACTTATACCTTATGTAGAGGAAGAAAATCCAATACTTATCGGCACTACTACACATAATCCATTTTTCTCATTAGTTCCCCCTTTAATATCCCGTTCCATAGTATTTGAATTAAAGCCCTTAACTTCCCAAGATGTTCTTATTCTTCTACAAAGAGCATTGAAAGATAAACAAAGAGGTTTCGGGAAAATTAATATAAAAGCTGAGAGAGGAGCACTTAGATTTTTAGCTGAGGTTTCAGATGGTGATGCAAGAAAGGCTCTGAATGCCTTAGAAATAGGGATTCTGACAACTCAAGCAACAGAGGGTGATGTAATAAATTTTGATTTGAAAGTTGCACAAGAATCTATTCAAAAGAAAGCAATAATTTATGATAAAGATGAAGATGCACATTATGATACAATTTCCAGTTTTATAAAGAGTATGCGTGGTTCAGATCCTGATGCTGCATTATATTGGTTAGCTAAAATGCTTTATGCAGGAGAGGACCCGAGGTTTATTGCAAGAAGGATAGTAATATGTGCTGCAGAAGATGTAGGGAATGCTGATCCCCAGGCTTTAGTGATTGCCAATGCCGCCTTACAAGTTACTGAATTTGTTGGTCTTCCTGAATGCGAAATTCCCTTAGCTCAAGTCGTATGTTATATCGCTTGTGCTCCCAAAAGTAATGCATCATATATAGCCATTGAAAAAGCCATGAAGGATGTAGAGAATGGCAGAACATTAGAAGTTCCTAACCATCTAAAAAATTCTCATTATAAAAATGCTGAAAAGTTGGGTCGAGGCAGCGGCTATAAATATCCACACAATTTCAAAGAACATTTTGTAAAACAGGATTATATACCATCCCCTAAGAAATATTACCAACCACAAGATTCGGGGTATGAAAAGAAAATAAAAGAGTTTCTACAGAGATTATCCAATTTGAAAAAGAAGCAATAATTAGCTTCTCTTCTCTTTAATCTCCTATCAAACCGTATTAAAAGAATTCCTCACTTGACGCATATTCAATAATGTTTTAATATAAGATTACTATGGACAGATTAATAATAATTTCTATATTGACTATGATGGGATTGGGACTTTTCTTTGGTGTGATTTTGTCTTTAGCTTCTCAAAAACTCAAAGTCTTTCAGGACCCAAAAATTAAAAAATTAATTGAGATTTTACCTGGATTAAACTGTGGTGCATGTGGATATGGAAGTTGCAGTGCATTTGCAGAAACAGCGATTGCAAAAAAAGAGAAAATCGAAAATTTCTGCCCGGCAGGTAATGATGAAACTTCTTTAAAAATTTATGAAGTTTTAGGAATTGAAAAAAAAGAAAAGACAAAAAAAGTTGCTATAATGCATTGCGGTGCAGAGGAAGGATTTGCAAAAAAAAGAGCTATATATAAAGGTATAGACTCTTGTGCTTTATGTAACAGTGTTTCGGGAGGATATTTAAAGTGTAAGTTTGGCTGTTTGGGATTGAGTGATTGTACAAAAGCGTGTCCGGTAGATGCTATAAAAATAGTTAATAACTTAGCAAGAATAGATTATAGAAAATGCATAGGATGCGGGAAATGTATTCAAACTTGCCCAAGAAAAATAATATCATTGGAAGATTTTAATCCTGACGGGATTATAGTAGTAGCTTGTAGTTCTACAAATAATGGAAAATTTGTAAGAGAGATTTGTAAAGTAGGTTGTATCGGTTGTAAAATTTGTGAAAAAAAATGTCCAGAAGGAATTTTTGAAGTAGAAAATAATCTATCAAAAATAGACTATAATAAAGCAAAAGATATTAAAAACTGGCTAAGTTGTATAGAGAAATGTCCTATGAATACGATAATATTTAGAAGATAATCACGGATTAAACGGATTGACTACACGGATTTGACGGATTTTATTGAGTAAATATCCGTGAATAAAATGAGAACCAAATTTAAGATTAAATTATTACCACAGGGTAAAATAATATATGCAGAAAAAGGTCAAACCTTAACCTCCGCATTAAGTGAAGGTGGAATTTCTATAAATTTGCCTTGTGGAGGGCGTGGAATTTGTGGTAAATGTAGGGTTCAAATTAAAAAATTCGCATCGCTTCCAACTAATTTAGAAGAGAAATACTTAACAGTTAAAGAATTAAAAAAAGGCATAAGACTTGCTTGTATGAACCAAATGGATAATGACATTGAATTATTTATACCACCACTATACAGATTATATTCTGAAAAAGGCTTACACCAGGAAGAAGTTTTTAGGAGGTATCAGTTTAATCCCTTTATAAAAAAGATAGATTTAAAACTGAAATATTTAACTTCTAATACCTTAAGCTTAACAGAACTTTTAACTAAAGCCTTAAATACTGTAGGTAGAAGAGATGCTAATATTCCTATTGAGATTGTAAGCTCTCTCCCTGCCTTAATTAAAAAGAATATTTCAAACTTTAGTTGTGTATTGGATGAAGATAAATTATTATTTCTGGGAGAAAAAACTGACAAGATTAGATGTCTTGGTCTGGCTATTGATATAGGCACTACTACAGTTTCTGTAAGTCTTGTAGATTTAGAAAAAGGTGTAGAGATAACTTGCACCTTCAGAGCTAACCCACAAAATTTATATGGTCAAGATTTAGTTACCAGGATAGATTATGCATTAAAAGACGCAAAGAATATAAAAAAATTAAAGAATCTAATAATTAATTGTTTAAATGAAATTATAGATGAACTTATTACTAAAACTAAATTAAATAAAATAGATATTTATAATGTATTAATAGTTGGCAATACTGCGATGCATCATTTTTTATTAGGTATTTCTCCCGAATCTCTTTCTAAAGCTCCATATATTCCTGCTGAAACTCGCCCACTGCAAATCCAGGCACGAGGATTAGGATTAAATATAAATCCTCTTGCCAATGTGAGAATTTTATCTAATTTAGGTAGTTTTGTTGGTTCAGATGCTCTGTCAGTTATTTTAGCGTGTAGTTTAGATAGAGATAAAAATCCAAGATTAGCTATAGATATTGGAACAAATGGGGAGATAATATTGGGTAATAAAGATAAAATTTTGGTTGCATCTTGTGCTGCAGGACCTGCTTTTGAAGGGCAAAGTTTAAGTTGCGGGAGTTTAGCTGTCAAACATGCTATAGAAGGTATTGTCATTAAAAACAAAAAGAAGAAATTAAAGATAATTCAGTCTAATAAAGCAAAAAGTATATGCGGGAGTGGAATTATAGATGCAGTAAGATATATGTTAGATGAAGGGGTAATAAATAAAACTGGAAAATCCAGAAAGGATAAATTTGTATTATATAAAGATTCAGATACAGAAGTCTTCATAACCCAGTCTGATATAAGGAAAATTCAGCTGGCGAAAGCTGCAATCTCTGCAGGTATAAAGATACTCTGTAATAAGTTTAGAATAGATTACGAAATAATCGAAGAATTGTTTTTAGCAGGTAATTTTGGAAATTATATGAACCCCGAAAATGCGATGAAGATAGGCCTTATACCTCCAATGCCTTTAAATAAAATAAGATTTGTTGGAAATGCCGCCATTTCTGGATGTAAATTGTGTCTTACAAGTAAAGATGCTTACCAAAAAGCAATAGAGTTGACGAAGAAAATTAAACATATAAGACTTGAAAGTAATAAAAGATTTCAGAAAGAGTTCATTAAAAGAATACCCTTCTGATTTCTCTTGCTACTTAATTTGAGGGGGTAAATTACAGGATGAATATTGCAGTTTTTTGTTCAGGGAGTGGTACAAATTTACAGGCAATTATTGATGCAGTAACACAGGGTAAAATCAAAGCTAACCTTTCTTTGGTCTTATCTGATAATCCTGAAAGTTTTGCTTTAGTAAGAGCAAAAAGAGCTAAAATTAAAACTGTTATAGTTGAACCTAAAAATTTCCCAAAACGCATAGATTATGATAAAGAAATTATAAAACATATGAGGATGAATAATATGAATTTAATAGTTCTGGCTGGGTTTATGAGGATACTTACTCCATATTTTGTAAGAATGTATAAGGATAAAATCTTAAATATTCACCCTGCACTTTTGCCATCATTTAAAGGAACCCGAGGTGTGGAAGATGCTTTAAATTATGGAGTAAAAATAACTGGCCCAACGCTACATTTTGTTGATGAGAAGATGGACCATGGGCCTATAATTTTGCAGAGGTGTGTTGAGGTAAGAGACGACGATACAGTTAATACACTTTCAGAAAGAATCCATAAACAGGAACATATAATCTATCCTGAGGCTATAAGACTTTTTGTAGAAGGGAAATTGGTAATAGAAGGAAGGAGAGTTAGGATTAAGAAATAAGAAGACAGAAGTCAGAAGACAGAAGTTTCAAGCTGCAAGACACAAGTTGCAG
>CAYOMG010000054.1:0-5709 GCA_964404995.1 uncultured Planctomycetia bacterium
CAAAAAGCAAACTTTAAGCTTTCTGATATATATAAAATAGAACTGGGTAAAGAGACAAAAAAAGCTAATGCAGCATTTGTTGGATTAGGAAAGACTAAAAAAATACTCTTGGCAGATACTCTTCTTGATAACTTTACCCCTGATGAGATAGAATCAGTATGCGCTCATGAAATAGGACATTTTGTCTATAAACATCTATTAAAGAATATAATATTATCCGCAATATTAACAATGTTTTCCTTTTATGCAGCAAAATTACTTATTCCAGTACTCATTAATAAATTTTCATATTTAGCTATATATGATATAATAAATTTTCCTATTATAGTTTTAGTATTTAGTATGTTTGCTCTAATTGTTTCTCCTTTAGTAAATTGTTTTAGCAGAAAGTTAGAATATCAAGCAGATTCATTTGCTATAAAAACTAAAGGCGAGAAAAATTTTATAGATGCTATGAGTAAATTAGCAGAGCTTGCTTTAGTAGATAAAACCCCTCCTCCATGGAGGGAATTTCTTTTCCATCCCCATCCATCAATTTCTCGGCGTATATCCAAGACAAAATACAAAAATTAATTTGTAATAACTTAGCCATATCCCAAAGTTTTTTTAAAATTAAAAAAGTTCGTTATATTTTCCTAAAAAATGTGTTTATTGTAATAGAGTAGAGACGTTAGGTTTGTTAGGCTCTTTAATTATTAGACCTATATAATTTCTTATAAGTTTTATCACAAAACAATGAAGATATTATTTTCAACTATATTTATAATTATATTTCTGGCTCACACGCCAATATTAGCTTTGGGTTTTAGCGATGCTTCTTCACAAAAACTTGATGAAGAGCTTATCAGCAAAATTACTAATTTAACTACTAATACATATCATAAATATTTAATTACTAAAGATAAAATTTATCATGGACGTTGTATCTATGGGATAGAATTTGAGAGCACTGGTGTAAATATATATGATGCTAAATTCAGATTATCGGTTATAGAAAAATTAAAAACTACCCGTAGAATTTTTCAAGTAGATACTTACACAGTAAGAGAAGTAAAATTTCCCCATAAATACGATCTCTTTGCAGAAGGGGTAAGGTTTGATTTGAAGAATGGAGGCTGGATAACAGTTGTAGTAAATCCTGAAATAAACGAAAATATCATCTGGGTAATCACTGAGATAATACATAAAGATAGGGACGAAGCACTTCAGCAAGCAATTCAAATAACTAAATGGATATGCCAATATGTAAGAGAATTATATAATCAGGAAAAGAAAGATTTAGATAGGTTAAAATTGCAGGATTTGAGAGATTTGAAGGCAATAATAAATACAAAGAGGCCGTCTGAAAAAATAACCAGAGATTACCAAATTCAAAGGCAAAGCAAGCTAAAATTCTCTTATCAAGATATATTGTTAGCTAATCAGATAGTTAAACTAGCCCGGGGTGAGATAGAACAGAAAGAATTATCTTCCAAAATTATTAGACTTTCTAATGAAGAGAGACTTTTTAGTGTAATTTTAGCTGCTATTTATACCCTGATGGATATATCTGATTTTCAAAATATTTCAAATAAAGATATTCAACTTTTAGTAGAAACAGTTTGGAGGGGAGAATTTAAAAAAGCAGAAAGTTTATTAAAAAAATTGAGTTGTAGAGATATCCAAGGGTTGTTTAAAAATTTCCATCTTATGAGCAAACCTAGAATAAAAGGCATAGATAAAAAAGGAGAGCCTATATGGAATCCAGCTTCAGTAATGTATTTAAAAGAAGCTGAGAGACTTTTAAAATTTTTAAAATTGCAAGGTCCAGTTACTATAGCAGTCATTGATAATAATTTTTATTACGGTGCGGTGTCTGAAAATATGTGGATGGTAAAAGAAGATATTAATGAAAATGGAATCTTAGATAGGGGAGACATCAACTGGAAAGATGATGACAATGACGGGAAAGCCGACAATTTTATAGGAGAAGATTTTTTCAGGCGTAATTTAGGTTATTATCATGCCAGATTGCTAAATATCAATCCTGTCTTAAATAATATCGATTTAACTAATATATTTACAGGTGTAGGGCATGGTAGTTTTGTGTCTAATATAATTTATAATACTCCAGGGAGTGAATATATTAAAATATATCCTATTCGTATAATGGACTATATAACCAAAGGGCAAAGGAGGCGGGGTTCTGCTTATGAGCTCTATCTTACTCAATTAGCTCAAGCGATAGATTATGCCTCAAGAGAAAAAGGAATTAAAATAATAAATGTCAGTTCAGGGAGCCCTCTAATTAAATCTTATGGCACGGGGGCTTCAGATATAAATAAGATTTTGACTTCTATTCAAGGAAAGAGTTTAGTGATTGCATCTAGCGGAAATATCCCTTCTCCCAAAAAAGAGAGTATATTAGCTGGGTATGAGTCAACTTTGATAGTGGGTGCCTCTACTATCCACCCAAAGAATAAAAAAGAAGACATAGCAAGATTTACTACAACAGGGAAGAATTTAGATCTCTTAGCTCCCGGGGTAAATATTCCAATTAATATCCCAAGCATAGGTGAAACTTTAGTTGATGGGACATCATTTTCAGCCCCATTTGTAGCTAAACTCGCAGCGATTATGCTTGCCATTAATCCTCAATTTACTCTTGCTCAAGTAAAAAATCTTATAATATCATCTTCCGACAAAATTCTTGCTTCAAATGGACATTCTTATAATAGAGTAAATTTCTTACGAGCAGTTATGAAAGCTGTTGAAATTTCCACTGTTTCCTATTAGAAGATTTATCAGTGTGTATCATTCCCGCCTTCACCGAACTTACCTATTGTATTTCCTTATCTTTCTGGTAAAATAACATTTGTGGCTTTGGAAAATTAGATAAGCTATAAGATTCAAGATGAGAAATAAGCAAACCCGGATAAATGAGAATAACTACTAAAATTGGTGATACAGGTTTTACAAAGCTACTCTGTGGACATAGAATCAATAAAACAGACACATACATTAGAGCTTTAGGACTGATTGATGAATTAAACTGCAACATGGGCATAGCAAAAGTCTTTTTGAGAAAGACAGAAACTGCAAAAATTTTAAATAAAATACAAGGAAAATTGTTTAATATGGGAGGAGAAATTGCAATATGTAAAAAATGTATTCATAAGTTTAAAAAATATATTGCTATTGAAGATATTAAATTTTTAGAAAAAGAGAGTAACTTAATAGAAAAAACTTTACCTGAATCAAAATTGTTTATTATCCCAGGCAAGAATAGTGCGTCTGCTTTTCTGCATTTAGCAAGAACCATAGCAAGAAAGGTGGAAATAAGCATTGTTGAGTTAAAACGAGAAGAAAAAATAAAAAATCCTCACATTTTAGTTTATTTTAACAGGCTTTCAGATTTACTTTATTTATTAGCAAGGTATGAAGAGAAATTTTAAATTTGACATTATTAGCATAGGAGATTTTCCATGAGAATAGGAATTGTTTCTTCTTACATACCAATAGAATGTGGAATTGCTACATATACTTCTTATTTAATTACAGAGTTAAAAAAACAAGATTTGAATAATGAAGTATATATAATTTCTCAACATGGTGGAAAAGGAGAACGTGTTCATCCAGTGTTTAATGCGGATGATCCAGATTTGTCAGCTCGCATTTTTGAAAGAATGCTGAAGCTCACTCCTGATATATGTCACATTCAACATGAATTCGGTCTTTTCGGAAAAGATTTTGGGGTTAATATTATCCCACTTTTTTATAGACTTAAATTTGCAGGAATCTCTATTGTTACCACCCTACATACCATATATCCCAATTTTAATCAGTCGCACAAACTAATAATCCGGACGATATGTGAATTATCTAACGCTATAATTGTACATGAGGATTTTCAGAAGGAATCCATACTTAAAAACATAGGTAGATTTAACAATATTTATGTGATTCCTCATGGTGTAAGAGAAGTAAAATTAATATCAGAAGCTAAGAAGAAGTTACAGATAGAAAACAAAAAAGCAATTTTGATTTGTGGTTATTTCAGACCAACTAAGTGTTTTGAAAAAGTGATAAAAATTTTTCCTGACATTGTTGCTCATATTCCTGAAGCTGTTTTAATAGTAGCTGGCAAATTACGCTCACAAGAACATACAAGCTATAGAGATTATCTTTTTAAACTCATAGAGACATCTCCGTCTTCTGATAGAATACTTCTTCTTAGGGGGCAATTTCCCCAGGAAGTATTTGATATCATATTATCTTCTGCAGATGTAGCAGTTCTTCCTTATAAACATGGCGCTCAAAGTGGAGTTTTAGCACATTGTATAGCATTTAGAAGACCTATAGTTGCATCTAATCTTCCTGTTTTTGAAAAGTGGGTTAATACTTATAAATTGGGGTTTGTTACAGATGATGACGATGAATATGCAGCAAATATAGTAAATATATTGAAGGATAATAATTTAGCTAAAGAAATGTCAAATAATGCACGGAAGCTGATAAAAGAGAAACTCTCCTGGGAAATAGTCACTAAAAAGACAATAGATATTTATCACAAAATAGTCAGAGATCCCTATGGCAAAGCAAAGTATTTGAGAATATAATTGCATCCTTACACAAAACAAGCAAGGTCTAAAATGTGTAAATTACACAAAACAGGTCTTGCTTAAAATGTGTAAATTTTTTTATTAAAATTATTGCTATATAAGTTATGTATCCGTTGAATATACATGATCCAAAGGTGTACTTAATTCGTTTATCACATAAGGAAAATGCAAAAGTTGTAAGAGAAAAATTAAAGAAACTATTGGATACATCGGGGTATATAAAATTATTAAAAGATAAGTTAAAGCCAAAAGACACAATAGCTCTAAAAATTCATTGTGGCGAAGAGGGGAATATGGGACATATTTTTCCTGAATATCTCAGTAGCCTTATAGAAGATATAAAGAAATTGGGGTTAAAACCTTTTCTTACTGATACTAATGCATTATACCACGGACAGAGAATGAACGCAGTAGACCATCTTAATTTATTCAGAAAGCATAGGTTTCACAAGTTGAATATCCCGATTATCATATCTGATGGATTATTAGGAAATGATTATGTAGAAGTAAAAATAGACGGGAGACATTTTAGTAATGTAAAAATAGCAAAAGCAATATATGAGACAAATTCAATACTTACACTTACTCATTTAACCGGACATATGCTTTTTGGTTTTGGGGGAAGCTTGAAAAATATTGGTATGGGATGTGCTTCAAAAGCGGGAAAAATGGAACAGCACTGTATTATATCCCCTAAAATTAATCAGCAAAAATGTAAACTGTGTAGTACCTGTTTTGAAATTTGTCCCTCCCAGGCTATTATAAAAAGAGTTAATTCATATTTTATCCAGAAAGAACTTTGCCTAGGTTGTGCCGAGTGCATAAATATATGCTCTTATGGAGCAATTCAGATAATATGGGATGAGGATACTAAAAACATACAAGAAAGAGCAATTGAATATGCTTATGTGGTTTTAAAGCAGAAGTTTTCTATATTTATTAATTTTTTGTTGTTTATTACTAAAGACTGCGACTGTCTTTCAGATGAACAAAAGTCATTAGTAGAAGATATAGGCATAGTTGCCTCTCGCGATCCCGTAGCAATAGACAAAGCCAGTATAGACTTGGTTAATAAAAATGAAGGTAAAGATTTTTTTAAAAACATTTG
>CAYOMG010000054.1:5721-7205 GCA_964404995.1 uncultured Planctomycetia bacterium
TAGACTATAATGTTTTGTTGAACTATGCAGAACAATTAAAGATAGGTTCTATGGAATATGAGCTTGTAGAGATATAAAAGAAGTAGAGAGTAGAGATGGGATATACTATTGCAGAAAAAATATTGTTAGCACATACTGATAAGAAAAGTATAAAATCAGGAGAATTTATCTACACTAAAGTTGATTTATGTCTGGGTAATGATATAACTGCGCCTTTAGCCATAAGAGAATTTTACAAAGCAGGATTTAAGAAAATTTTTGACAAGGAAAGAATTGCCCTGATACTAGACCATTTTACTCCAAGTAAAGATGTAAGAAGTGCAAGCCAGCATATTTATGTAAGAGAATTTGCTAAAAAGTACAATATCAAACATTATTACGAAATGGGAAGAGGAGGAATTGAACATGCTTTGCTACCAGAAATAGGGTTAACCTCTCCTAATAATTTAATAATAGGAGCGGATTCTCATACTTGCACTTATGGAGGATTAGGAGCTTTTGCCACCGGCGTAGGAAGCACAGATTTGGCTGTTTGTTTTACCACCGGAAAATGCTGGTTCCGTGTGCCAGAGACAATTAAGTTTGTATATAGAGGCGAACTGTCCAGATGGGCAGATGCTAAAGATTTAATACTTTTTACTATATCAGATATAGGCGTAGATGGGGCTTTGTATAAAGTTATGGAATTTGAAGGAGAAGTTATTAAGGGGCTTTCTATTGAGGAACGACTTACAATGTGTAATATGGCTATTGAAGCCGGAGCTGAGACTGGGATAATAGCACCTGATAAAAAAGCCTGGAAATATATGGAAAAAACCTCAATGGGAAACTCAAAAAACGAAGTGCTCTTAAAAAGCGATAAAGATGCAAAGTTTGTCAAAATTAAGGAGTATAATGTAACTAATATGGAGCCACAAATAGCTATTCCGCATTCTCCAGGAAATGTAAAACCTATAAGCAAGGTTAAAAAAGTGCAGATAGACCAATCAGTGATTGGTTCTTGTACCAATGGAAGAATAAGCGATCTCCGGAAGGCAGCTAAAATATTGAAAGGAAGGCAAGTTCATCCTGATGTAAGACTTATAATTATTCCTGCAACCCAAAATATTTATAAGCAAGCTATAAAAGAAGGATTTATAGGTATATTTATTGAAGCTGGAGCTGTAATTTCACCTCCTACTTGTGGGCCCTGCATAGGTGGACATATGGGTGTATTAGGAAAGAGAGAAGTGGCTATATCTACTACCAACCGTAATTTCAAAGGTAGAATGGGGCATCCAGATTCTTTAATTTATCTTTCTAATCCCCAGGTCGCAGCTGCTTCCGCGATAGCCGGCAAGATAATACATCCGGGCAATTTGTAGCAATATATGGGAAGACCGCATTCATGATTTTGCTGATACAACTCTTGAAAGATAGTATGATAGAAAGGATATAAGTTTTTTAATCAAAGAGCTAATGATGAATAATAAAAGAAACCCATC
>CAYOMG010000055.1:0-7088 GCA_964404995.1 uncultured Planctomycetia bacterium
TAACATCAGGTTAAATGGTCTTGAATCAGTTAATTATCCTACACATGCAGGGCATTTTTTTGTATTTAAATCCTGAGATTTAAATCGTTTTTTGCAGTTTTTGCAATCAGTTAAAAAATCAGTAAAACTATTACTATGACCTGAAGCAACCCAGACCGATGGATGCATAAGAATAGAAGCATCAAGTCCAACAATATCGTCACGTCCATAAACAACCGTTTTCCACCAACAATTTTTTATGTTAAGTTTAAGCTCGCAACCTAAAGGTCCATTATCCCATGAACTGGCTAAACTACCGTAAATTTGACTACTCTGAAATATAAATCCTCTGCGTTTACATAATGAAACTATTTTATTCATATCCACAGACATCTTTAACGCACCCTTATTCTCTCTACCTGACGACAGACAGGTATTTTTTGTCATCTGTCCTCTGATATAGAACTTCTGGATTTATATCCAGATGATAACTCAAAAAATTCAATAGAAGCGTTTCTAACTGTTGTTTTACTTCATTTGTAAGTTCAATTCTAACAGCAGTTTTTAAATCTGATTCCATTATAAAACGCATACTACATAAAGCACCTTTAAGCATCCTGAAATAATTTGTATCATACTTTGTGCAATTTTCACAAAGAAGACCACCGAATTTATAGCTAAAATTATTCTCATTCACCCCGTTAGAGACTTTTATTTTCCTTTCTGAAACTTTAGTGTCCCTAACGGGGTTTATGTATTTGCCGCAATAGCTGCAAGAATTGATATGCGGCATTAAGCCATTTGCAACCAAAAGTTTTATTTCAAATATTCTCACCAACTTATCTAAATTTTGATATTCCTCTAAGAATTTTAAACTGCACATACATAAATCAAATATGTCTGAATTCGCATAGTTTAACTGAGTAGATTTATCAATTAAATTTATAAAATAAGTTGCTAATCTTATCTTTTCTAAATCTTTCCTTACCTCTTGAAAGGAATCTATCAGTTCACATTCAGTAACTAAGTTTAGGCTATTTGTAGACTTACAATAAAATACTATATGGTTTAGGCTAAAATTTTCAAAGCTTGACCTATATTTTTTATCATCACTCCTTACACCTTTAAGAATCCCAGTTAATTTGCCAAGCTTTTTAGTATAAAAAGTAACAATTAGAGAAGTTTCACCATAATCACTGCGTTTTAATATAATAGCTTCACTCTTTTCTATCATCTTTAAAAATAGGGAGTGGCAATTTTTCTCCTCTCTACTCTTTGCTTATTTTAAGAGGGTGGCAATTTATATCCTGGTGCTACTGCCCCGCCAGATATTATAAGCTTAAGACCTTCCTCAGCGCTCATATCTAAAACAATTACTTCATCTTTAGGCACCAGTAAAAATATGCCACTTGTAGGATTAGGGGTTGTAGGAATAAATATATTCAACAATTGTTTTTCTGTTTTATATTGAATTTCTCCTTTATTATCAGATGTTACAAAACCAACTGAATATATCCCTCTCCTGGGATATTCTATTAATACCACTTTCTTAAAAATCCCTTTCCCCTCTCCTAAGTATGCATTACTTATCTGCTTACTAGCGTTATATATTTTTCCAACAATAGGAACTTTTAAAAATATCTTTTCCAGACCACCGAAACTCTTTCTTACGAGTATACTCTTAGCGCTGAGGCCGATTATACTGATAAAAATTACTATAATAATAAAGAGTAAAATTTTAGCTGCATGTATTAAATAATCATACAAAAGTACTGGCTCTAAATATTTTATTATTGGTTCCAGAATAAACTGATTTAATTTTATTATAAAATAATAAGACACAACTATAGTAACTAAAACAGGTAGAAGAATCGCTATGCCTGCAATAAAGTTATTCCTAACCCTAATCAATAATTTTTTGCCCATAATACTCATAAATTACACAAAACAAGCAAGACCTGAAATGTGTAATTCTATCTCAGGAATTGAAATGTCAAAGTAGTAATTATAATACCTAATAATGCTCCTGTTACAACTTCCCAAGCTGTATGGATTGCTTGTTTCATTCTGCTCAAAGCAATAATTACTGCAAGCATAAATACCAACATAGTTACTATCAATTCTGAACCAGAAAGAAAAGTTATAGTCCATATTGAAAAAGCGACTGCACTATGTCCGCTCGGCATACCACCATGCAAGGGTTTTCCTCTATGAAAAATTGCCTTGCCTAATATGACAAAAGATAGCACTACTATTAAACTTAGAAAGGTTATATGCCAGGGGGACTCCTTAATTGCAGATAAGCCATCCTCAATTGGAAAAATAAAATGAGGCAAAAAAATCAGGTATCCAATAACAACTGCATATATACATACCAAAAATACTGCACCTGCTGTAATATCTTTAATTTTTTTAGCCATATGATTATTTTCTTTACTAATCAGATTAATAGTAAATTCTACTGCAGTGTTAAAAATTTCTGCCAAGAAAACCATACAAATTGCACCCAATATTATTAAAATTTCTAACCTGGAGAGGTTTAGATATATACTTACAAAAATAATCAATGCTGCTACTAAAAAGTGCAGCCTCAAATTCCTCTGGGTTTTTACTGCATATATTAACCCTTCTATGGCATTATTAAAACTCTGATGCAATTTTCTCTTCTCCATTTTTTCCAGATGTCAGAAATCAAACATCAGATTTTCTGTCCTCTGTCCTCTGTCCTCTGTCCTCTGAACCGATGTAATCACAGCTCCCACACTTTTTAGTAAAAACTAATTTCCTAAGTAATTCTTGCTGTTTCTTCTCCATTCTTGTACGGTTTTTTTTATCTTTGTCACTAAATCCCAATAAATGAAGAATACCATGGATTAGATATAAGTAAAGCTCCTTGCTAAAATCTGTCCCAAATCGCATTGAATTCCTACGAACCATATCAACTGATATAACTATATCTCCTAAAATTTCAGGATTAATTTCTGAATTTATCCCTTCTCTCATACTGAATGCCAATACATCTGTAGGTAAGTTCACATTTCTATACTTTCTATTCAACACAGTAATTTCTCTATCATTAGTAAAAAACAAAGATATTTCACCTTCATAAATACCCACTAATTTAAGTACCTTACAACAAATCTTTTGTGCTTCCTGTTTTCTTATATCCTCAATTTTGGGACTTATGTTTATACTGATGTTAACCATAATCGTTATCAAAGACTTAATGCTGCAAGCTACAAGTTTTGCGTTTTTAAAGCATGTAGCGTGAAGCCTGAAGCCTGAAGCTAATAAGCTGTCTTCTGCTTTCTCCCCTCTTCAGGATATTCTACTCTTGAATGGTATATTCCTATCAAAATCTTTGAGAAGACATCTGCAATTTTATTCAAATCTTTCAAAGTGAGTTCACATTCATCCAGCTGCCCATTTATAAATTTATTATTAATAATTTTTTTCGCGAGTCCCCTTATCCTTGCTGATGTAGGTTCAGAAAGTGCACGTGAAGCAGCTTCAACAGCATCTGCAAGAAGTACTATAGCAGTCTCTTTGCTCTGTGGTTTAGGACCAGGGTATCTATATCTCTCTTCTTTTATTTCACTCACATCTCCTTCTTTCTCTAACGCTTTTTGGTAAAAATAAAATACTAACCCCGTTCCATGATGTTGTTTAATAAAATCAACAATTTGGTTGTTCAACTTATATTTTTTAGCTAATTCCACTCCGTCTCTTACATGATTAGTAATAATTAAACTGCTCATAGCTGGAGTTAGTTTCTCATGTTTACTCTTTGTTCCAGTTTGATTTTCGCTAAAATATTCTGCCTTCTCAATTTTACCTATATCATGATAATAAGAGCCAACTCTTGCTAATAAAGAGTTAGTTCCTACGGCTTCACTGGCAGCTTCAGCTAAATTGCCCACTATCAAACTATGATGGTATGTGCCTGGAGATTTAAGAATCATTTCTTTTAATAATGGATGATTTAAATCTGAAAGCTCTAATAAAGATATGTTAGTAGTAATTTTAAATATAAATTCAAATACTGGTAAAATTCCCATTACAATAAAAGAAGATAAAACACCATTCCCTAACCCCCATAACCCCTCCTTAAGAAATATTTTCCATTCTAAGCCTCTAGACATTCCAAGTCCGACGATACATAAAAAACTTACAATGCCTACCATTGCGCCTGCTTTTATTATGTGTGCTCTACGTCTGAACCCTTGAATAGAATATATACCTACTAATGACCCGATAAAAAATACGACACCAGCCCCAAAGCTATATCCTGAAATTATTGCTGCTAAAATAGAAATAAATAAAGATAACAAAATTGCGATATGAGCATTTAAAAGGATTGCCACAAGCATACCAGAACTTGCGACAGGAATAAGATAACTTGCTAAAGGAGAAAGTATAATAACTCGAGAAATAACCAACAAGATAATAGTAATTAAACTAATTAATAACCAATACTGGCCATTTTTAGCTAACTTCGGTTGAAATTTCCGTAGATAGTAAATTAAAGATATTGTTAAAATTAAAACAATAATCCCTAACCCAAAAATATTAAAAAAAGTGTCAACTTTAGTAAGCTTTTCGTCAAGCAAAGATAGTTGAAGTAAATGTTTTTTAGTAACTCTATCACCTTTACCTATTATCAATTCATTCTTTTTAACCTCAACTATAATATACACAGGCTCTACGCTTTCCATTGCAAACTCACGTCTCTGTTCTGTCAGCTGTTTATTAAATACAAGATTTGGGGCCAAAACAGAACTTATTAACTCCTCTATGCCAACTCTTAATTTTCTGTCTTTTGGGAAATGCTCAAGTACTATATTAGAGAGATTTTTTCTTATTTCTTCAATAGTCGAAATTTCCTCTATATTTTTTTCCACCTCTTTCTCTGCTGAAGGCACAAGCAATGAGATTACTTCTATCCCTGATTGATTTAAATTATCTCTATTCTGCATACTGATTACGCCAGTTTCCAAAATAGTTTTTAGCAAACTTGTAACCCTATTTTTAATTTGGCTGAGAGTTTTTTGTTGTAATAATATATTTAAGAAATCGGATTTAAAGATAATGCCTATTCTATTTTCAAGCTGTTTTTGCTTCTCTGAGATGGACAAATCTTGTTGCCTTATTTCCTCAACAACATTAAAAAATTTACTTACGAGAGCTATTTGTTCTTGGGATTTTTTCCCATCTATTTCATAAACTAAATTTACACCATCAAATATTCTTTCCCGCAATCTATCAGTTTCAATTTTATCAATTTCTCCTTTATATGTAAAATCAAAGGGAGAATAAATATTTCTCAAAGAGACATCGCCTTCTCTTAAATCATGTCCGTATTGCTTTTCTCCTATAACAATACATAAAATTATTACTCCTATAATTAAAGAGGTTAATAATGCTACGCCGATGCTTTTCCAAGCTGGCGCAGTGGGCTTTTTATTAGTAAAAATTTTAGCTGGAGTTCTTATTTTTTTCGTATTCTTCATATGCCCTAACTATCTCCTGAACTAATTCGTGCCTTACTACATCCTCACCAGTAAAATATACAAATTTAATTCCTTTAATATCTTTCAATATATTTACAACCTGGATAAGTCCAGATGGCTTGCCAGACGGCAGATCACTCTGGGTAATATCTCCAGTTATTACAGTTTTAGAATCAAATCCTAATCTGGTAAGAAACATTTTCATTTGCTCAGATGTGCTATTCTGGGCCTCATCTAAAATAATAAATGCGTCATTAAGTGTTCTGCCTCGCATATAAGCTAAGGGGGCAACTTCAATAATACCTCTTTCTATATATCTCTGAATCTTATCCACCTCCATCATATCATAAAGAGCATCATATATAGGCCTAAGGTAAGGCGTTACCTTCTCATATAAATCACCCGGTAGGTATCCTAAACTCTCTCCTGCTTCTACAGCAGGTCTTGTTAATATAATCCTGCTTACTAACTGATTTTTAAGATAAGAGATAGCCAATGCCATAGCAAGATATGTTTTACCAGTGCCTGCTGGACCAATACCAAATACAATATCATCTTTTCTTATAGTGTCTACATATGTTTTTTGACTTTTTGTTTTTGGAGTGATATACTGACGTTTGGAGGAAACTTCAATTTTATCTAAGTAAATATTTGAAATCTCCAAAACTCCTTTTTGTTTTAATGTGGTTATTGCATAACTTACCTCATGTTTTCTAATTATAATTCCTTTTCCCGATAATTCTAAAAGTCCTTTAATCAATACATCAAATTTCTCTATGGTTTCTTTATCCCCAGAAACTTTCATCTCCTGACCTCTGGCTACTATATTCACACCAAGTTGATTACGGA
Organism: uncultured Planctomycetia bacterium; assembly: GCA_964404995.1. Lineage (GTDB taxonomy): Bacteria > Omnitrophota > Gorgyraeia > M55B152 > CAYOMG01 > CAYOMG01. The sequence continues at coordinate 6,339 of CAYOMG010000055.1, forward strand.
TAAGTTTCAAATTCTCATCATATCTCCCAAATAAAGACCTAACTTCGTGAATATCTTTAAGTTTATATATTTTATTTACTGTCTCCATTTCTAATGAGCACATCACTTAGCGAGCGCCAGCGAAGCTAAGTTGTAAGTGCGAGTTAGACCCCTCACTCAACTTTTTGTTGAGTGAGGGGTAAATTCAGACAAAGAACTTATGTTCGCCCCGTTAGAAATATTATTGCAATATGAGCTATACTTTTAAAAAGTATAAGACTTTCTGTGGGTAATTTCTAACGGGGTTCGCTCATTCCATTCGCTCCATAAGTTCTGTCTTCATTTACCTTCTAAATAATCTTCTAAATGGTGGTATTTCTATTTCTACTTCTATAACTTCCCTCTTGTCAAACTTTTTTTCAATTTCCACCTCGGGCACCTCTCCTACTATATAGCCTCTATTCCCTGTGATTTCCTGATCCACTCTTGGTTTTAAATGAGTTGTAGCAGTAATACAACCACCGAGAGAAAAGATAAGCAAAGATAGGACTAATAATAACCCTGCTTTCTTCATTTTTTAACCACCTCCCATTAGTTAGCTAGTGACTATCGCAACCTTTTGTTTTTATTCCTAACTCATCCAACTGCCTTTTGCTTATGGCAGTAGGAGCTTGAGTTAAGAGACATATACCTTTTTGCGTTTTTGGAAAAGCAATCACTTCTCTTATGCTTTCCTGATTTAGCAAAACAGCTATTAGTCTATCTAAACCG
>CAYOMG010000056.1:0-3716 GCA_964404995.1 uncultured Planctomycetia bacterium
GTCAGGTGTCAGGTGTCAGGGGTCAGGGGTGAGCTTGCTCACCCGAATTGTGGGCTTAGGTGGTGAGTGAGGTGACTTTCTTTTCGAGTAGTTCGAAATTCTTGCGGTCAACTTTTGATTTTAGCTTGTCCTTAATAAAGCGGATGCTTTCCTCTATCCGAGCCAATTTCCCATTTACTTTGACAAGCTCATCCTTTGTTGCTGAAACTCCTATTCTCAACAAGGTTATATTCTCAGAATTTTCGGCCACTATGCCGGTAACAGTATCAAGTTTCTCTCTTACGTCACGCAGGCCTTCGCCGAAGACTCTGAATTGGCTTCTTAGGTCTTCTATGAGAACACTAACTTCTCTGACACTAAATTTATCTTCTTTCTTGGCTCGTTTCTTCATAAGTGGCATCTTAATGGAAAGACATTTTTTTGTCAAGCAAAATAAGTAGGTTGATGTGACAATAACAAAATGTTAGTATTAATTACTGCGTGAAAATGTTAGTTTTTAAAGTAGCAAAATTATTTTAATAGTTTTAATAGGGACAGCGACTATTTTTCGAGGTTTGCGGTGTGCGGTTCGCGGTGTGTGCGAAAACCGCTAACCGATTTTGTGTAGAATTTTGATTTCTTTATGTTGATGTGATAAAATAACACATGATGGAGGTGAGTAAAGTGAAATATCCTGTGATTGTGCATAAAAGTGAATATGGTTATGATGTTCATTGCCCACTTCTTCCTGGTTGTCGTAGTCAAGGGGATACTATTGAGGAAGCTTTGGAGAATATTAAAGATGCGATTATCACCTATCTTGAAATGATATCAGAAGAAGTTAAAGGCTCTATTTATGAAGTGGAGGTTACTATTTAATGTTATTTACTGACCTTTCTTCTGAACGCGTCGTTAATGCCTTCTCCAAGGCTGGGTTTAGAATTATTAAGCAAGGTAAGCATATTGGTATGTCTGATGGAACTTATCACTTAACTATTCCACACCACAAAAGAATTAACCCTTATACTCTTAAAGGAATAATTAAAGATGCAGGTCTTACTGATGAAGAATTTAAGCGTCTCATATAGTAAAAATCCCAACTCGTAAATGGGAAATAATATATGGGTAATAATACTATCGACGAACTCCACATATATAATATAATAACTTCTACTGGAAAAGTTCAGAAAGATATTGGCTTTGAGACACTCATAGGGCAGAGAAGTATAAAAGCATGTGCCGAAGATAGATTGATTTAGAGGTGTGTCAAGTGTCAGGTGTAGAGGTGAGCTTGCTCACCCGAATTGTGGGCTTAATTAGGTGTATAAAAAAAAAGAGAGTCAACGATGAGCAGATGCAAATTTGGTCTTAAATTCTTCAACAGCACAACGAAGAGAAGAGGATATTTCTTTTGTGGATTTATTCTTCCATTCTTTGGTGAGTTCTTCTCTAATCTTATGAAGCTCCTGCATAAATTTTGGTTCCTTTTTCTTCATTTAAACCTCCTGGGGAGAAGATATATCAATTTGAGGATACCCATGTTCACGGTTTATTCTGTTTATCTCAACCTTGGTTCTAAGCTTTACAATATGTTCAAAATTCCAACTTACCAATACAGGAATATTGTGGATACTCGCCGTTGCGATATGGATAGCATCGGGCAGATATTTTGTAGGAATAACTTTTTCTTGAATGTAAATATTTGCCAAATTCTTGATCTCATCACCAAATGGAAGAAACTCAACATCATATTCTGCCAATGCCTCTTTGAGCTTGTTACGTTTAGATTCTTGAGGAGTGCGGTCAATTTCTTCTACAATCAGATTTGCACTATAAAGTATGGCACCACTTTTTTTGACAAACTCAAAGAAGTTTTCTGTAGTCATTTTTATATCAATATCTTTAATATACAACCCATTTATAACAGATGTATCTATATAGATGCGCATAATTTTTATCACTTCTGTAGTCTCGCAAACTATAACACGTTGGGGGATATATGTCAAGACTAATTCGGCAAGAATCCGGGCGAAAATCAGCAGGAAGGAGAATAAGGGGACATAGGGGTGTCAAGTGTCAAGTGTCAGGCGTCAGGTGTCAGGTGTCAGGGGTCAGGGGTGAGACGCAAACCGCGCACCGCGCACCGTAAACAAGCATGGAGAATCTATCTAAATTCATCCAGCAAATTATACTAACTGGTCTTATCCTCTTGGTATTTCTTGTCCCAATTATTCCTAATATTAATATTACTAATTATAAACTCTTCATAGCTCAAGTTATTATAGTAGTCCTATTTTTATTATGGATGTTTAGAGTTCTTGTTTTAGGAGAGCGAATTATAAAAACTTCTCTAAATATTCCTCTCTTAGTTTTTGTATTATTAACTACACTTTCTTATTTTCTTTCTGATATTAAAAGTGCAAGTTTAGAGCAACTTTTCAGGAATTTTATCTTAGTTAGCCTGGTTTTTATAGGAATAAACAATATATCCTCCGAGAGACACTTAAACTATATTTTAAATTCCTGGATTATATCAGCAAGCATAGTAGCTTTATATGGAATTTTTCAGGTTTATCCTGGGGGAACCCCTTTTTCTTTTTCTACCTATGGAAATCCAAATTTATTAGCTTCCTTTTTGGTAATAACTTTGCCTGTAACTTTTGGTAAATTTATTGCAAGCTCTCACATAGTTAAAAAAATTATATTAGGAATTATAAGTATTGTCATATTGTTGTGTATTATTCTTACCTTTAGTCGCGGGGGAATAGTTAGTCTTATCTGTGGGGTAGTGATATTTGTCTTTCTGTATATACTGACTAAAGTCTCCCTCATTAGAAAACTCAGAACCGTCCAAAAGGCAGGGTTTTCTGATGGGATAAAAAGATCTACTCATTATAAAAAAAGATTAATTGTCTATTTGGTTCTTATCTTTTTAATATTTTCTATTTTAACTTATTTCTTATATTTTTTGCCGGAAGTTGAAGCAGGGTTTAATATCTTACTTTCAAAAGAATTTCCCAGAATATATATTTGGCAGGGAGCAATGGAGTTGATTAAACAAAGACCTTTATTCGGATATGGGATAGGGACATTTGTCGCATATTTCCCGGAATATAGACCTGCTCAATTTTTATCATATCATCCTCCTTTTGACCAATTTGTTCGCCATACACATAATGAATTTTTAGAAATAACACACGAGATGGGAATAGTGGGTTTAGCGACATTTTTATGGATAGTGTTTATGGCTATAAAACAGGGATTAACACTTTCTTTTTCTGTAAACCCCGTTAAAAATCAAAAATTTTCTAACGGGGTAAAGCAAAAATACTGGCAGCCAATTATTATAGGTTTGATAACTTCAATTATAGCTGTCCTTATACATAATTTGGTATCTGTGAGTTTAAGATTTACAGGTATTAATATATTTTTCTTTCTTTGTATAGCAATTATAGGTATAATAAGTAGAATGGACACAAAGCAGTGACAGGCTGCAGGCTACAAGCCACATGTAGCAAGCTTGAGGCCTGAAGCCAGTAGCCTGGAGTTGAATAACTAAACACCGAAAATAATAATGAGGTAAAATGAAATGGTTAAATTACAAATTACAAATTCCAAATCACAAACAAATTACAAATTCCAATATCAAAATTACAAACATAAATGATACTACTATTTGTAGTTTTGGTAATTGTATATTGTTTGTAATTTGTGTATTGTATATTGTAATTTAGCAA
>CAYOMG010000056.1:3741-6831 GCA_964404995.1 uncultured Planctomycetia bacterium
ATAATGAAAAAGAAAATAATAATAAAAAATTTCAAGATAGTGCTATTCTTAATTATTATTATAGTATGTGGATACTTTATAAGCCACTCCATTTCAACTTTTATAGCTACGATAAGATTTCCTAAAGAAGAAAATTTTTTTATAGATGATACTTCAGAAATAAGGAAACTATTTTATGAATTTGAGCGAGAAATAAAATCAGAAGATGCATGTTATAAAGACTTCTTTCGACTGGCTACTTTGTATGCCAGGAGAAAAGATTGGGTAAGAGCTGAAAAACATTACTTAAAAGCTATTGAATTGAATCCAAATTTTGTAAAAGCATACAATAACTTAGGCAATGTTTATTTCCATTTAGGTAAATTAGATAAAGCCGTAAAATATTATGAGAAAGCATCCAAAATCGCTCCTGAGTATCTAAATGTACGTATAAATTTAGGGTTTGCTTATTTGAAAAAAGGTTTTATAAAAGAAGCTATTTCAGAGTGGGATTATGTATTAAAAAAAGATCCGGGTAATCAGGAAATAATCAGCCATAGAAAACATATATTTAAATAGCTTATGGGGGATACTGGTGGCTCATAATATATTATATTTTTTAAAAATAGATTTTATTCTTTTAGAGTTATTATTTTTTCGGTATTTTGGCTATTCAATTAATGAACCCACCTCAGTAACAGGGTGGGTGATATCTTTTCCGCTTAGAGATGGCTTTCGCAGAATTTATTTAGATTGGGACGCGATTCCTGGAGCTATAGAATATAGAGTCTATAGAAGTTCTTTTCCTAAGGGGGATCCTCCACCTACTCTTCCACCTTCAGCTACTGATATAAGTCCAGATATAGTTACTGTAACTGCTCTTACAGATGCTAACTTAAGGAGTAATCACTGGTATATATATCAAGTTACTGCTTTTGATGGTACAACAGAATCTACTGCCTCTCCGGAAAAAAGTTATGGGATATTTGTTCCAAGAGTAAGACTTAAATGGGAGGAGATACCTTGACTTCTGCGGTGAGCGGTCTGTGGTTTGCGCTAACCGACAACCGAACACCGCTAACCGAAAATATGTTAAATATATTTCAAAAAATCAAAATTAAGCCATCTGAAAAAAAGGACCTATTTAAGAAGTCTATTATTTCTCACTTTAAAAATATAGGAAAAAAGGAGGTTAAAGAGCAAGCCTCTATAGGGTTAGATATTGGGACAAGTTCTATAAAATTCCTAAAACTTACTAAAGACCAGACAGGTGTAAAAATTTCTAATTTTGGGATACAAGATTCAGTTTCTCCGGAAGGATTCACAACAGAGGAAGAAAAGCTTAATGCCATTGAAAAATTAATTAAATTGCCATTTTCTTCTAATAATGTTAAAATTGCTGTGAATATCCCTTCATCACAAATTAATGTCAAACTTCTAAAGATGCCTATTATGTCTGATAAAGAAATAAAAGAGGCAATAAAATGGGAGCTAGGAAAACTTGGTTTCTATTCAGAAGATAAGGATGTATTTGATTATGCAGTATTAGGAGAGATGGTTAAGGAAGGCGGGAAAAAATTATCTATAATAATAGTTACTTCTCCTAAAGAAGTTATTTTTAAACAGGTATCTTTGCTTAAAAGATTAGAAATATTTCCAGAGGTTATAGATATATCATCTACATCTTTAACTAATGCATTTTGTGCTTTTGAAGAATTGGAATTTGGTCAGGTTGTAGCTATAGTTGAGATAGGGCATAAGACAACTTCCATAAATATAATAGATGTGCCTACATTATATTTTGTTCGTAATATGCAGTCTATTTCAGGATATGATATGAGCAAAACAATAAGTCAAGACCTCAATATAGAGTTTAATGAGGCAGAAAAGCTGAAAAGAGAGTATGGTATAAAACAAGATAGTTTAAATATCAGACAAAAACAGGTATGTGTTTCTCTAAGAGCACTGCTCAATAGAATAAACATAGAAATAGAGCGTTCTATGCAATACTTTATGAATGAATATTCATCTGAAGGTATCAATAAACTAATTTTGACAGGTGGAGGGGCTTGTTTGGAAGGTATAGATGAATTTATAAGCCAGAATTTAAAAATACCTGTGGAATGCGGTGGATTTTTTAAAAATATTAAATCCAGTGAAAAGTTAGAGAAAAAACCTGATGACTTTGAATTACAGAAACTGCCGGTTGCATTAGGACTTGCTCTAAAAGCTCTTGAAAAATGAAAACTAAAATTAATCTTTTACCAAAAGAATTAAGGCAAAAATCTAAAAAAATTTTTACTAAAAGTATTGGGCAAAAGGTAAAAATAATAGCAGTAATAGCAGTTGTCATTATCTCGTTAAAAATCGGATTAAACATTATAGAAAAAAGCCATGTAGATAATGTAGAAAGAGTTAACCAGAAAATATCCTCATACCAATCAAAATGGGAAAAGATAAGAGAAGAAACTAAAGTTATTGAACAACTTAAAAAAAGAATAGAAGAGAAAAATAAACAAATTAGAGCAGTTGACGCATTACTCAATAAAAAATTAGAAGTTCATAATTGGCTAAGATTAATTAGTCTAAATATTCCTGAGCAGGTCTGGCTTACGGAACTCATCTTTTCTAAAGAAAAAAATTATATTTTATTAGATGGATTTGGCAATTCCAACTTATTTATTTCTAAGTTTCTTGGTAATCTGCAAGCTTTAGATGATTTTTCACAAATATTGTTAAAATCAACTGAAAAAGTAGATACTCCACAGGGTAAGTTTTTAAGATTTAGGGCTACTGGTGAATTAAGATGAAACTACCAGAACTATCAATTGATGAAATAAAAGAAAAACTTAAAAACCTGTCTCCTCATGTAAGAATAATTTTAGTTCTTATAGGTATAAGTTTTTTAGTGTGGTTTTTTTTAGGGAAGGATATATCTAAAATAAATCAGCTAAGAACAGAAAAATCATCTTTACAAGTTAGACTAAATCAGGAAATTGCAAGGTATGCAAAGACAAGGAAAGAACTGGATAGGGCCCAATTATATAAAAAACAATTCCAACAAATGGTGTCTAGACTTTCTGATATAAAAGGCAAACTTATGCACAGAGT
>CAYOMG010000057.1:0-6790 GCA_964404995.1 uncultured Planctomycetia bacterium
CTCTCTTCTCTTCTTTAAATGTGGGAGCAGGAATCTGCCCTATTAAAATAAGGTCAGCAAGAATTCTTTCTCTCGTATCTATTATAATTTCTCTAATATTGTGCATAAACTTGCATCAGAAGACAGAGGTCAGAAGTCAGAAGACTCAAGCTGCATACTTCATGTCACAAGCTTACATCCTGCATCCTGAAGCTTACATCCTGCATCCTGCATCCTGCAGCCTGAAAAGCCTGCAGCCTGTATTATTTCCCTGCTTCTATCTCATCCCATCTTTTAAATTTAGATATCAAATATGGCTTCAATTCTTCAAACGTTTCTGCTTGTTTTTGAACTAATTCTTCAGCCTCCTGATCATTCATTTTTTCAGTCTTAATCACAAACGAACCCACCTTCCCATAGTAAAGTGGTGTAATAATATCTACTAACTTATGTCTATCGTATTGCCATTTGTTAAATGTATAAACAAAATCATATACAATTTTTGTCCATAACTCAGGCGAAAAATAAAATTTAGATTTATCTTTGCCAGCAATCTCCGAAACTTCTTCAAAAGACTCAGGGGATATTATTTCTTTCCAAAGTGGTGAAAAATGTCTATATCCTGCATTGAAATTATCTAAAAGCGGTTGCATTGAAACATTTATTACTTCTGGCTTTTCAAATACCGGCTCACCATAAATTTTAGGCTTTATCTTCCGGGATTTTTTAACTGCTGACCATTTATTTCTATATTTACCAGCAAGTTCAAAAAGTGTATATACTACTTGCATAAACATAGGACCAAGGGATTTGGATGGGTCTTTAGGATTATGTATCTTAGCTCCTAAAAAGGCTTGACAAATCTTAAAATTTTCGTTTATTGCAGTAGTAGTCATCCATCCATCTATCCCGAATTCTGCGACTGTTGTATCCCAAACATCCGCATTAATAAAGTTCTCAGCTAACCTATGATTAAACCCAAAATCCCCACCAATTGGTTGTCTTATATCCACACCATACAAAGCTCTGGTAAGAGGATATGCAATATTGTTAGTAATAGTGCCATCATATTTATGCCTGTTATAGAAAGGAGTCACGAATTCATAATTCTCATTGAAAATTGGCTCTGCAACTCTTTTTACCCATTCAGGCTTTATGTTACGTAAATCTGAGTCGAAAACCATCCCGACCTCAACGGACAATTTGCTGGCTACTTCAAAAACTGACCTAAATGCCGTGCCTTTACCAGGCTTACCCCGATAAATAGTGACAATTTTAGTTATCCCGTCTGGCACATTAACTGCCTGAGCCTTTTCTCTTGTATCGTCCAATGAGCCTCCATCTGAGATAAGTATTGCAGATTTTTTATCTGGATAGTATTTAGCAAGTCCTTGTGCAGTTTTCTCTATTACCCTGACTATAGTATCTTCACTATTGTAACAAGGAATACCTACTAAAATATCTGCTTTATTACCTAACTTTCTCATCTCGTAACGAACATAATCTCTTACTGCAGTAGGATACTTATTCATTTTAAGATACGCTCCTTCAGAGCTAAGGGTTCAAGGGTTCAAGTAAAATTATCAATCTGTGTCCTCTGCTTTAAATTCCAAGAGAGTATTCCTTCCCAAACTCCAGTAAATTTTTTACCTTCTCTTCTGAATTAGCTTCAGAATATACTCTCAATAAGCTCTCTGTCCCGGAAAGCCTGAACAATAGCCAGCTGTCATCCTCGCATATAAATTTTATACCGTCATAATCTTTTACCTGAACCACTCTACTACCCAAAAGCTCTTTAAATGGTCTACCTCTTAACGTTGATAAAAGTTTTTCCTTCTTATCCTCAGGATATTTTAAGTCTATCCGAGCGTAACAAAACTTACCAAATTCATCTTCCATCTCTTGTATAATGTCGCCTATACTTCTCTTTCTATAAGCAAGCATCTCTAAAAGCAATAATCCAGAAAGTATGCCATCTCTTTCAGGAATAAAATTTTTATATCCTATACCACCAGATTCTTCTCCACCTATTAAAATATCTTCCTCCCTCATCAATTTGCTTATATACTTAAAACCTACGGGGGTCTCATAAAGTTTCAATTTAAACTTTTGTGCAATTCTTTCTATCAATGTTGAGTTGGATATAGTTTTAACCACACATCCTGTCCATTTTTTGTTTTCAATAAAGTGTAATAAAAGCAGAGAAATTATCCAGCCAGGAACTATAAATCTGCCTTCCTCAGTCACAGCACCTATTCTGTCTCCATCGCCATCTATAGCAATACCCAAATCAAAATTGCTATTTTTCATAATGTTAATAAGCTCACTTAAGTTATTCGGTATGGGTTCAGGATTTACCCCGCCAAATGTAGGGTTATATTCGCTATGGATAAGTTTTACTTCGCAATTAGTATTTTTTAAAATTTCCGGTATAAATTTATTTGCTACACCATACATAGTATCTACTACTATTTTTAAATTAGATTTACTGATTATATCCATATCAAGATAAGAGGTAATAAAATTTCTATACGATAGACTTATATCTTCTATTTTCAAAAGCCCTTCTTCTTGTGCCTGCTTATAATTTTTAACAACTGGTGGATTTTTTCCTAACCTCTCCTCAATAGCTCTGGTTTCCTGAAGAGTTGCTGAACCAGCAAAATCAGGCTTAAACTTAATACCGTTAAATTGTGGTGGATTGTGGCTTGCAGTAACCATTACTCCACCCTGAAGATGCCTATTCCTTATAGTGTAACTTACCATTGGAGTTGATGCGAATTTTGAAGTTAATATCACCTTTATATTATTTCCACATAGCACCTCGCTTATAAGTTTAGCATATACATCTGAGAGGAATCGCGTATCAAAACCTACTACAACTGATATTGAGCTATATTTTCCTTTAAGATATTCACTTATTGCCTGAGATACTTTTCTTACATTCTCAAAAGTAAAATCTTCTGAAATAACTGCTCTCCATCCATCTGTTCCAAATTTAATCATGGTAATTACCTCCTCAATTTATTCACTGCTTCCTTTATATCCCGAGCTTTAAAAATATAAGTTCCTGCAACTAATACATTTGCACCAGCCTGAAGCACCTTTTTAGCATTATTTTCGTTTATGCCACCATCCACTTCAATATCCTTATCATAAACTTTGCGTAAAGCTTCAATCTTAGTTAAGACTTCGTGTATAAACTTCTGACCACCAAAACCAGGATAAACACTCATAACCAGGGCTAAATCTAAATACTCAAGAAAAGTCTTAATTGTAGACACTGAAGTATCGGGATTTATGGCAATACCTGCCTTTATTTTACTCTTTTTAATCCATAGTAAAATTTCTTTTACTTTCTTCTCATTATTTAAAAATGGCTCAATATGAAAAGTAATAAGAGATGCGCCCGCCTGAATGAAAGGTTTGATAAACTTTTCTGGATTCTCTATCATCAAGTGCACAGATAAATCCAATTCAGTAATTTTACTTACCTGCTCAGTTATAAATGGACCTATAGTTATATTGGGCACAAAATGTCCATCCATAATATCTAAATGGAAAAAATCTACATCCGCATCTTCTGCTCTTTTAATCTCTGAAGATAACTCAGTGAATTCTGCCGCCAACAAAGAGGCACCTATTTTTATTCTGTTTCCCATTTTAAACCTTGACAGTACTATGTTAAAATTTAGCCTTTTTTTGATTCTTCCCTGTGCCCTTTAGGGTACCTGTGCCCTAAAGGGTATAAGATATAAAAATTTAATGCGTTGTCTTTAAGAATATCTGCGTGCATCCATTTTTAACAAAGTCCTACCTTGATTAAGAGTTAGCGTTAGTTTCAAATTACAATATTAACTACAAGCAATTAAGAATTTCATTTAGTTTATCTTTCTGCTTATCCTTTATTGGTCCTATTAAACTCAAATATAAATTTTTTCTATTTAAGAGGTTATTTGTTACGAAATGCAAATCTTCTCTCGTAACTTTTTGAATATTTTTTATTACCTGTTGTGGGTCCATTACTTTTCCTCTGGATACTACATTTTCTCCAATCCATAACATAGTATCTAAAGTGTCTTCTAATGCAAGTAAAAATTGACCAGAAGCAAACTCCTTTGCTCTTTTCAATTCATATGAGCTAACAAAATCTTTCTTTAATTTATTCAACTGATTTAATATGATGTCTATAGCCTGTAGCGTCTTTGAATGTTTAAGACCAGCATGAATTATAAAACAGCCAGTGTCGTTAAATTTTTTAACTCTTGTCCCTATCTCATAAGCATAGCCTCTCTTTTCACGTATTTGTTCAAATAACCTGGATGACATATTTGCTCCTAAAATCACATTTAGCAAATCCAGGGCGAATCTCTTAGGATGTTCTCTGTGATAACTATGTAGTCCAAGAGTAATATGAGTCTGTTGAGTTTCTTTATTTAAAATATTTAGGTTGGGTCCATCCAATCTCAACTTATATTTTTTAAAGCTGCTTCGTTTTTTTGCGGGGTGCCTGAAAAAATAATTTTTAACTTTTTTAGCCAAATCACTCATTCTAATTGCACCAGATACAACTATTACTATATTCTTAGGGTTATAGAATCTTGATTTATACTCTAAAATATCTTTATGTGTAATTCTACTCACTGTTTTCAAAGTTCCACTTAAACTCATACTTAAAGGATGCCCTGGCCAGAGTAATTGATTTAATAACTCATATACAAAATACATCGGAAGGTCTTGATACATTTTTATCTCTTCACAAATTACTAATCTTTCTTTTTCTATATCCTGAGACTCAAGCGTTGCGTTTATAACCATATCTGAGAGCACATCCAAAGCCAAGCTTAGGAATTTTTGCCTTATTTTTACCAAGAAACAGGTGAGCTCTTCAGATGTAAAACCATTAAGCGTCCCCCCAACACCCTCTATAGCCTGTTTAATTTTAACACCACTTCTTTTCTTGGTGCCTTTAAATAATAGATGCTCAATAAAATGCGATATACCTGATTTTGTTTTAGATTCGTATCTTCCCCCTGTCCTAACCCATACTCCGACACTTATAGATTCCACACCCTGCATATGATTTGCTACTATTTCTAAGCCATTATTTAGAGTCAATCTTTCAATATTCATAAGTATTTTAGATATTTCTTATTTCTTGAAATCTCTTTTACTAAATCTTTAACTTTTTGTGCCTTCTCTTTAGGGCAGATTAATGTTGCATCTTTAGTATGAACTATTACCAAATTTTTTATACCATAAGTTGCAATTAAATGATTCTTCTCACCTAACACAATACATCCGGAAGTATCTAAATATATACTATCTGCTAAAATAACATTGTCATTAATGTCTTTTTTATACACTTCTTCTAAATTTCTCAATGAACCAATATCATTCCAGTAGAAATCGGATTCAATAGTATAAACTTTAAATTTTTTATTCTTTACAGCAGGCTCCATTATTGCGTAGTCAACAGATATGTCTTTTAATTTAGGATAGACTCTTTCTAACATTAATTTATATCTTTTCGTCCCCAGAGTCTTTTTAATTATCTGAAGTTTCTCATAGGTATCTGGCATGTAAAACATTAAAGCTCTAAGATATGTAGATACCTTCCATATAAACATACCTGAATTCCAGTAATAATTACCTGCTTTAATAAATCTTTTTGCTCTGGTTTCATCTGGTTTTTCAGTAAATCTCTTAACTTCAAATATTTGCGGTGCGCGGTTTGCGGTTTGCGGTTTGCGGTTTTCCCTGACACCTGACACTTGACACTTGACACCTACTTGAATATATCCATATCCAGTCGCAGCAAATCTTGGTTTTATGCCTAAAGTTACTAAAGCATCTTCTCTTTGAACAGTCCTGAGGGCTGAATTTAAGATATTAATAAATTTCTGCTTTGGCTCTATCAAATGGTCGGAAGTGAGAATTATTACACAAGCTTCCTTATTTTCTCTTTCAATATGAATACAGCCTAGCCCAATGCAACCTGCTGTATTTCTTACAGCAGGCTCAATGATTATATTCCTGCTTTTAACTTTTGGTAGTTGCCTTTTTATAAGGCTTGCTTGTTTTTGATTAGTTAATATAAAGATTCTTTCATATGGTATTTTAGAGCTAATCCGGGATACTGTTTGTTGAATCATGCTTTTTCTGCCTATAAGTCTCAGGGTTTGTTTAGGAGAACATAGACGACTTTTTGGCCAGAATCTCTCCCCCTTTCCTCCTGCCATAATCACTGCATATACCACTGTTTCCCTCCGTAGAATGGTATTTACAACCCTTCACGAAATCCGTTCAGGGCTGTTGATTACACAGATTTAAGAACGATTACACAGATACTACCATGTCGAAGTTTAATCCCTGCCTGCCACGCTAAGCGTGACCTGCATAGGTAGGTGTGTAATCTCACCTTAATCTGTGTAATCGGCTTTTAATCTTTTAATCAGAAAGCTCTGTTTATTTTTAGACTTTTTCAGAACTCTCTTGAACTAATGATACTAAAAAAAGTAGATAAAAGCAAGTGGTTTTCAAGCGGGCGTCGGGAAAAAGGCGGGAGAATAAAAAAACAAAATAAACGCCCGCCAGAAAAGGCGGACGCTTTTTGATTATTCACCATTCAACTTTTTTATTAATTTAGAATGGTTTTTGGTGGTGAATCAGCAAATTGTACAAAATCAAAATTCTGTAATCCAGTCTTTAAATCAATAACTGTAGTAATCAGCGCCTCCACTTGAATAAAACGTCCAAATGCTCGATCTTTTAATTCCTGAACCAGGTTCTTTTTATATTATGGATAGAG
>CAYOMG010000058.1:0-6773 GCA_964404995.1 uncultured Planctomycetia bacterium
GGAAAAGATTTTCTAAAATCGAAACCTTAACCTCATAATTCAATTCGGAGCTCACCTCACGAGTAAATCGATAAAGGTCTATCCTCTCCTGTTCTGCTTCTTTAATGGAGTTTATAATGTATGGGATATCAGCTTCAGGAATTTTACAATAGGAAAGTAGAATCTCTTTAATTTTCGCTTCTTCCTCCGGCAGAAATTTTTCATCTGCCTCAGCAACAACCCAGAGAAGCACTCCTAAAGCAATTTTATCATCTATAGCCTTTGCTTCAATAGGTTTCTCCTTACAAACAGATGAAAGAACTCTTCTCCTAAATTTATCTAAAAACCCTGCCATTTCAAATTCCTCTTCACTGCCTAAACAACCAAATAACTTATCCTGAGAGAAGCCAACAGAAAGTGTTTTGTACTTTGTAATAAAAAGACGCCATTTTAGATGTCTTTACACAAAAGCAGTAAGAAACTTCGTGTTTGGCGAAGCCAAACACTCAGAACTATTCCTTACGAAATTCCTTGGGGGAACTGTTTACCCCATTAGAAATACTCTAGTCATTTAATATTTACGGTTACCTTCGGCAACCTATTTCTAACGGGGTTTACTTCTTGAATATCTTTTTCATTTTGAGATATTTTTACAAGCTCATCAGGATCTTTTAAGCCGGTCCCTGTTAAAATTAAAACTATCCTTTTGTCTTTTTTAATACGCTCTTGCCCGACTAACTTTTTAAACCCAGCCAAAGAACATGCACTTGCAGGTTCACATAATATTCCTTCCCGCCGTGCTAATTCTTTTTGTGCATTAATTATTTCCTGGTCAGAAACTTTCTCGGAATCCCCTCCGGATTTTCTTAAAGCTTCCAATGCTTTACGCCAGCTTACCGGAGAACCACATTGAAGAGCAGTCGCTACCGTCTTTGGATTATCTATGGGTTCTATATAATCTTTTTTTTCTTTAAAAGCCTTTACGACTGGCGCACAAGTTTCTGGCTGAATTCCAATCATCCTTGGAATCTTGGTTGTAATACCTACCTGCGTTAACTCATAAAATCCTTTGTAAAGTGCACTGATATTACCGGCATTACCTACAGGAAGAACAACACAATCAGGAGGTTGCCAATTAAATTCTTCAGTGATTTCGAATGCTACTGTTTTCTGCCCCTCTATTCTTATCGGATTAATTGAATTTAAGAAATAAATGCCTTCTTGTTTACAAAAATCTTCTGCATATTTGAAAGCATCGGTAAAACTACCATTTATACTAACCACTTCGGCTCCATGGACAAGAATTTGGCCAAGTTTCCCTTTAGAAACATTACCCTTCGGAAGAATAACTTTACAAGTAAGATTACCTGCAGCAGCATAAGCTGCTAATGAGGCTGCTGTATTGCCAGTGGAGGCACATACCACAGTATGCATTCCAAGTTCAATAGCCTTAGTTACACCTACAGTCATACCTCTATCTTTAAAAGAACCAGTAATATTCGCTCCTTCAAACTTAGCATATAATTCTTCACACCCTATTTGCTTGCCAATATTAGTAAGTTTACAAAGAGGAGTATCTCCTTCTTTAATAGAAATTATTCTTGAATCTTCCATGATAGGTAAAAAATCTTGATACCTCCATACACCTCTGAATACATTATCTTTAAATACATCCAAATCTACTTCGTCTTTAAGCAAGGTGTAATCATACCTATAATCTAAGATTTCTCCACAGTTACATCTGTACTTTATTGCATCTAAAGGATAAGTTTTCTTACAAAAAATACATTGTTGGATTGTATAACCTAATACCTTTTTTTTCATTTTATTTCTCTTTTTTTGGACAATCTCTTAAATATATATAATTCTTTCTTTGTATTGCACCCTTATTTTCTATATAGAAAAAGGTATATTTAAGTATAGCTAAAATATCAAGAATATCTATATTTGTCAAGATATAAAGAGATCTCGTTCCATAGCAATCTTATGCTAAATTTCATTACTAACCTCTTTTTATCTTTTTTAATTCGCTACTAATTTTAAATTCATACTACTATGGGATAAAAATAATTATGGAAATAGGAACAGAAAACTGTTGTTAAGGATTTTATTGATTGTTGAGATTTGGTCCAATCTCCTATTCGAGACGCAATAATCGCCTTTTAAACACTCTTTCCATAACTCCAATAATAATAATAAATAAAGCCTGGAGGAATTCAGGACTTTTCATCAGTCCGCATAAAAATAACTTCTTTATCATTTTTAGAAATTGAGGATGTCGATAGAAATCTCTTCGAACTGTCTTGAAAATTTTAGATATACGACTTGGTGGATACTCCAGAGAGAAAACCTTTCCCTTTTCAGTAAGAAAACAGCCAGGTGTATCTTCTACGATTTTTCTTAAAGGAGAATATTTAAGGGCACGCAATTTAGAAAGGTTTAAAAAATCTAACTCTAACCCACGAGCAAAGGAAGAAACCTCAAGCATATCTTCCTCTGTCTCTCCGATATAACCAATAATAAAACAGCCCACGGAGAGCATATTAAATTTTCTTAGGACCTTAAATGCCTCTTTCACTTCTCTAATTGTAAACCCTTTTCCTATCCGTTTAAGGGTCTTATCCTGAGCAGATTCAATACCAATGGCAAGTACCCGGAAACCAGCTCTCTGCATCTTCTCTAAGATATGCGTGTGGTGAACTATCTCAATCCGCAACTCCACTATAAAAGTTTTCTTGATCTTCTGGACAATCAAAAGGTCGCAGATTTTTTCAACCCGTTTTATATCAACACTGAAATTATCATCAGAGAAAACTATTATCTTTGCCTTAATATTTTTTATTTCTTCCACAACAGATTCTGGAGAACGCGATGAGTACTCTCTCAGTTCCCCTAAGGGATTTAATTTATGCGTACAGAATTCACAATTATAAGGACATCCCCTGGAACTCATCAGGGTATCTATACCAAATTTTACTCCCAATACGCTCTTATGACGATATAAATATCGACGAAGATTACGATCTGGATAGAAATCTTTTAAAGGAGAAAGAATTCTGGTTTTATTGTGGATGATTTTACTTTTTTGCCTGTAGGATATCCCGTTTATTTGGTCTAATGGCTTGTTAGAAAAGAGTTCCTGAACTATCTCCTCTCCATCACCCCTTACGGCAATATCTATTCTAAGAGAGGATTCAAAATATTCGTTCACATTCTCAGTAACATGAATCCCCCCGACAACAATGGAAATACCTGCAGGAATTTCTTCAATCAGATTTAGAGCCACCTCCTTCTGGTGTGGCCAGGTAATACTTATTCCCACTACATCTACTCCCGTCATAAATTTAGAAAGCGGCTTTTTCTCATACCTCATATCAATAATGGTTATCTCATCCACAAGTTCCTTCACCGCTGTAGCAATATGTTCCAGTCCAAGAGGAGGAAAGATATCATCATAAGATAACTCCTTTAGATTCTTGTAGGGATAGATAAAGAGAGCCTTCTTCCACCTTCTCATTAAAACTCCACCTCCTTGTCATCCTCGGTCAACAGTTTTAGTTTTTGTCTGCTTATATCAATTTTAGTTTCTTTCATCACTTTAACAGTTTTTGGACTGGTTGGCTTTGTCGGTTTAGTGCTACAGCATTCGGTTTTCCGGGATTTTTTTGGTCACCCTGTTAAAAAAACCTCAGCCATCTGGCTACCGCAGGTGTTCCCCGCACAGACAAACAGCACCAGTCCTCTATGTTTCATTGTATTTAACACCTATTCAAACAATCTAAAAACAATCAGATTAACCCCAATAAGAAAGATAATAAATCCACAGAGCCGGCTAAAAAACCAGTATATCCTGTGATTCTTAACGAACCTTGCGGACAAAGTGCTGGCTAAGGGTCCCAAGAGAATTAATGGCGAAATAAATTTGCCCACACCAAAAGCAAAGCCATAAAAAGCACCCTGCCAGAGACTTTGCGCTTCTAAAGCAATGTAAGCTAAAACTCCTAAAACTACAAAACAAGGAAAAATACCCATGGTCAAGCCAAGTATCAGAGGACCGATGTTGTCATCTGCGACTCGATTTTTTAATGCCACACAAAAAGGAGATTTAAGTTCTTTACCAAAAATGACGAGAATACCTACTAAAACAATAAATAGTCCACCAACAAGAAAAATATAATTCTCAAATTGATGTAACCATCCGGTAATCAATCCTCCAAATAAACCAGCCAGAAGTCCTAAAAAACAATAAACAACTAAACGTGCTAATAAAAAGATTAACACTGTTTTAAGTCCTTCTCGCCAGGTCCGTCTCGTGGCTGCAATATAAGGAAGAATCACCGGGGCACAGTGAACCGAACAGGGACCAAAGGCTGCGACACCAATTATGAACAGTTGGAAAGCTGAGCTCATTAAGTTTATATTCTTATGTGTTCAAGAACAAAGGGGCCAATCTCTCGTGCTAAGTTCAATAAAACCCGCCTTACACTAAATAGATTAAATATCAAAATTACATATAAAAATGCAAATTTATTTTCTTCCTTTCCTTAAATTCAATTTTGCATTTGGCTAACGGGGTTGGGTGAACTTTCTTAATCTCCTTCGTTCCATTAACAGTTTTCCCGTCAGGGGATTAACCGCCACATATCTTCCGGCAAAAGATTTAGTAACTACTTTACCTGGGGCAATTCCGGAACCCTTCAGATGGGGCGCATCGAGAATTCCTAAATGTACGCTCTTACTGAGTACCTCAGGATCTATGAATGGATCCACCTTTCTCTGTCCTAAATTTCGGATGACATCTAAGATAAACATAGCATCTTTAATTAGTCGCCGTTTCTGTCTCTGGATGGTAGAATCGTGAGAGATATCAGGCAATCCTTTAAGGGCAAGATGAATAGCTCCTCGAGCAACCCCGCAACTCTCGATGATTTCCTTAGCCGTGGCCGCATGGTCAGCCTCACAGTAGCCCACTACATGGACAATATGGGGCTTAAGAAACATGCCGAGGGTAATAGATGCCGCCAGGTGACCTTTGGCTATGCTTGGTTCAGTCACCATACTTCTTAAGCCAGTACGGATCTGACGATAAGAAAAAAAGCGTTCATCATGAAGACTTTCTATCATCTCAATTTTGGCAAACATCTTAGCTAGGTCCATGGCCGGGCTCATCGTAAGAGGGGTATTGAGCATATACTGAGAAACATAATACCTTACACCTAATTTTTTGGCATTATAGGCAGCAAGATAGGCAGTGGTCACCGCAACAGCATCATGGGCATCACGTAAGCTCCATTGATGTGCATCATTAACCTCAACCGGTATTTTCTGCTCAGCATACCAGTGGATAGTCATCTGATTTTCTCGGATGGCTTCTACTAATGGACGAGCAGAACGCTTATCTAATTGACTATACCAAAAAAGAGGAATCGCTCCCCATGCTATATGAATAGTCTCTACGCTCATTTTCGCCCAGTGTATAAGATCCCGCGTACCTCCGTAACAACGCAGAAGTGGAAAATTCCCACATCGGGTCACCTGGTAAATAGCCTTCAAGTCCTCGGGAGTACGCAAAGGAACACCACCTGCTCCAGCCCCTTGCTTAGGCATTTCAGAGGAGCGAAAAAAATATTGCTGAGCGTTTTGATCTGGCGCCAAGCTAAGAATATCCAATTCTTTAGAGAGGGCTATCCGACGAGCGTGTTCAAGAGTCTTCTCCATAGTCTCAAGTCCTAAATGGTGCCGGAGTAGGGGAAAAGGGGACTGTTGTTGAATTCGCTCGGTCAAAGTCTTGGCGAATACCTGATCTGAGTCAACCCAACTTTCCCCTTTCAGGTAGGCGACTATCTCCTCAGGTGATTCCCCTCCTGAAAAGATAGCCTCGAACAGACCGGAGGCCTGAGCCACTTTGGCCACCGAAGGTGTGCCGCCAAAGATAAACCGGACCCCGGTAATCTCTTTCTGCTGGAGTTCCTTCTTGAACTCAGCGAAGAGCATCCGGACAACCTCTGGTGTAAGGCGATAGCTAATCACGGCCAGATCTGGACGACGCTTATAAAGTTCCTCAACAAACCCCTTAACAGAAATGGCAGAACCAAGAAATTCTATCTGATGACCGAGACTTGCAGCCAAATGCAGGAAATTTAATATGCCAGCTACATGAATACACCTACCCAGACAGACACCGAGAATTTTCATTGAAGCCATTAGGTTACTCCTTCCTCCACTAATCGACGAATCTGTTGAACTGAGAGTCCTGTTAGCCCAAGTTTATCTACGGTGCGTCCTTCTACCCAATAGTCTCGCCCGTGTAGCACACTGGCCAGATGAATTAGCGATTTAATAGTAGGAACAGGCACTTTTAGATGGTCACCAAGAGAGGCGATAGGAACTAGCCCTGTAGGAACATCCTCCGTGATGTATCTATGGTCAAGCCTGTTGGGTGCTTTGATCCCTCCATAGCCCGGATTAGCCTGCATAGCATGATAGAGGTTTTTACCAGAGGCATTGTAAGCTAAATAAAGCCATTCTCGTGCACTTAGTGCCCGGACACCCAATGCATCATCCACAGCTACACGTTCAGCATCCAAAGCTTCCAGAACGATAGACACAGAGGAACTAGCTCCCTCCCGATAGTACTCAAAGTTGCCATGTCGGACCTCAATCCAGGCGGCATTAAGAATGGTCAGAGCAGGATGAAATATTGAACCAATATTGCCTAAACTTGTCTTTAATACATTATCTCCAGGAACAAATTGAGACAATACCTTGCGGATACTGGCAAGAACATCAGGGAT